>JALQVX010000081.1 GCA_023263555.1 Crocinitomix sp. | reverse complement strand
GTTTTTCACTTTAAGCAAGAAGATTAAAAGATGAGCGCATACACAGAAGAAGAATTAGCAGAAGAGTTAAAAAACCAAGAATATAAATTCGGCTTTACTTCAGCCATTGAATCGGATAAAATTCCGGCAGGTTTGAGTGAAGAGGTTATACGTATGATTTCTGCGAAAAAAAATGAACCCCTTTGGTTGTTAGAATATCGTTTAAATGCCTATAACATTTGGTTAACCATGACAGAGCCAGAATGGGCACATGTTCATTACGAAAAACCAAAGTTTCAGGACATTTCTTATTTTTCTGCTCCAAAAAAGCAATATGAAAGTTGGGATGATGTAGATCCTGAAATGAAGGCAACAATGACCAAATTGGGTATCTCAATGGATGAGCAGAAAAAACTAACTGGAGTAGCCGTTGACTTTGTGATGGACTCAGTGTCGGTTGCGACCTCATTCAAAGAAAAATTGGGGGAATTGGGGATCATCTTTATGTCCTTTAGCGAAGCCGTTCAGCACCACCCCGATTTGATTCAAAAATATTTGGGAACTGTTGTTCCAACTACCGATAATTTCTACGCCGCACTTAATTCTGCCGTTTTTACAGATGGATCATTCTGTTATATACCGAAAGGCGTAAAATGCCCTATGGAATTATCCACCTATTTCAGAATCAATGAATCGGGAACAGGACAATTTGAGCGAACATTGGTTGTTGCAGACGAAGGAAGTTATGTTTCTTATCTAGAAGGTTGTACTGCTCCACAAAGAGATGAGAATCAGTTGCACGCTGCAGTTGTTGAACTCATAGCTTTGGACAATGCAGAAATAAAATATTCAACCGTACAAAACTGGTTTCCAGGAGACAAAGATGGCAAAGGAGGGATTTACAATTTTGTAACGAAAAGAGGAATCTGCCATACGAATTCAAAAATTTCTTGGACACAAGTTGAGACGGGATCTGCGGTAACGTGGAAATACCCTTCTTGTGTCTTAAAAGGCGACAATTCGATTGGTGAATTTTATTCAGTGGCTGTGACGAATAACTATCAGCAAGCAGATACAGGAACGAAGATGATTCATCTTGGAAAGAACACCAAAAGTACAGTGATATCAAAAGGAATCTCGGCGGGAAAATCACAAAATTCATACCGTGGATTGGTTCAAATTCACAAAAACGCACACAATGCAAGAAATTTTACGCAATGTGATAGTTTGTTGATGTCAGATACCTGCGGAGCGCATACATTCCCTTATATCGAATGTTCGAACAGCACAGCTCGATTAGAGCACGAAGCAACAACTTCGAAAATTGGAGAAGATCAAATTTTCTATTGCCAACAAAGAGGATTATCAGAGGAGAAAGCAATTGGTTTGATCGTAAATGGCTATGTCAAAGAAGTATTAAACAAACTTCCTATGGAATTCGCCGTGGAGGCACAGAAATTATTAGCGATTTCATTGGAGAATAGTGTGGGATAGTTTTAGTGAATAGTGATTAGAAAGAAGAGAATAACAGTCGAAGATTTTGAAATCAAACAGAATAAAATAATTGATTTACAATAAGTGAATAGATAAAAGATGAGTAAGACATTATTAGATATTAAGAACCTGCATGCAGAAATTGCAGAAGAAGGAAAAGCAATATTAAAAGGATTAAATTTAACGGTTAAGGCTGGTGAGATTCATGCGATCATGGGAACAAATGGAGCTGGCAAATCCACTTTAGCATCAGTTATTTCCGGAAAAGACGGTTATGAAATAACTGAAGGCACTGTTGAAATGGACGGTATTGATTTATTAGAATTAGACCCAGATGAACGTGCAAAAGAAGGGCTATTTTTAGCCTTTCAATATCCGGTGGAAATTCCGGGCGTCTCCAACATTAACTTTTTGCGCACTGCGTTAAATGAGATCAAAGAATACCGTAAAGAAGAACCTATTTCGGCTAAAGATTTTATGTCAATGGTGCGCGAGAAATCGAAACTCGTAGAGCTTGACGCAAAATTAGCTTCTCGTTCAGTTAATGAAGGTTTTTCGGGTGGAGAAAAGAAAAGAAATGAGATCTTTCAAATGGCAATGCTCGAGCCAAAAGTTGCTATTTTGGATGAGACAGATTCAGGACTAGATATTGATGCGTTGCGTATCGTAGCGGCAGGTGTTAACAAATTAAAAAACGAGAATAACGCCATCATCTTGATCACGCATTACCAACGTTTGTTAGATTATATCGTTCCTGATTTTGTACACGTCTTAGCTGACGGTAAAATCGTTAAAACAGGCGACAAAAGTCTTGCACTTGAGTTAGAGGAAAAAGGATATGATTGGTTAACAGAAGCAAAAACAGTATAAGATTATGACCGTTGTAGCTACCGAAAAAATGGAAAAATTCTTGAGCAACTTAGTTGTTTCCTCTACCCTTTCTCAAAAGGAAGCTGCGGAGAAATTTCGCGATATGGATTTTCCCACAACGCGCAATGAATATTGGAAATACACTCGTATAGGAAAAATCACGAACAAACAGTTCACGAATCGTTTTGATCAAAAAAAAGATATAGCCATTGAAGACTATATTGTATCAGGTCAATACATTGTAATTGAAAACGGGCTCGTTCGTGAAGATTTAAGCCAATACGGCTTGGACTTTAAAATTGTGTTCAAGACAGAGACTCAAGATTCTGAAAAGTATGGATTAGACAATAGTCACGTTTTTACGGCACTCAATAATGCTTTTTATACACAAGCTATTTCAATTCACATTGCTCCAAAATCTGTCATTGAAGAACCACTTCAATTAATCTTTGTAGAGCATGGAACAGAAGTTATAGCGAATTGCCGCATTGAAATTGAAGCTGGAAAATCATCACAATCATCACTAATCTACACACAAATAAGCGAGAATAGCGTTTCTTGTTTCAATAACTCGATCACTACAATTGAAGTGGAAGAAAACGCGCATTTCACCTTGCATAAACTCCAAACCGCGAATGATTCAAGTCTTTCCGTTTCTACCGAACAAGTTGTGCAAAAAGCGAATAGTACCTTCAAAATCAACACATTTAGCTTTAGTGGTTTATTGATTCGGAATAATATCAATATTCTCGTTCAAGGTGAAAATTGTGAAACATTTATGAATGGTGCGATCATCACCAAAGACAAAGAACATATTGACAACCATACCTTTGTCGATCATCAAGTTCCGAATTGTTATAGCAATGAAAATTATAAATACGTTTTAGACGGTCAATCGACGGGTGTTTTTAACGGTCGCGTTGTGGTTCGAAAAGATGCGCAAGTCATTAATGCTTATCAAAATAATGGCAATATATTATTGTCAGAGCAAGCTTCGATCAATTCGAAACCAGAATTGGAAATTTATGCGGATGATGTAAAATGTTCGCATGGATCAACGACGGGACAATTAGATGAGAATGCACTTTTTTACTTGCAAGCAAGAGGTATTTCAAAAGCAAAAGCGAGAAAGTTATTGGTTTCGGCATTTGTTGGAGAAGTAATAGCATCAGTAAATAACGAAAAGCTTAGCGATTTACTTCATGTGATTCTAAAAAGGGAACACAATTGGGATTTTTAAGCTCAAAGCAGGCTATATAAAAAAACGAAGATTCAACCGATCTTCGTTTTTTTTTTGCACCGGATGAATCTGTCACATACAAAAAAATAAAGATTTGATCATCTGACCTTTCTAATTCAAATATTTATAGTACTTTAGAATTCTATACCTATAAATGAGAACGCAACCTCAATTTTTCAAATCGATAGTACTCAGCATTTTAATGCTTTGTACTTCTGCGTTTACATTTGCTGCTTCACCACAAGACCGAACAGATGAATCATCAGACGGTTCAGAAGAAACAGGAATCGATTCGGGAGGAATAATTTCCGAAAACGAAACACTATGTGGCCCCAATTCAGCGAGTCCGATCGAAAACGTAAGTTCTCCTAGCGGCGATATAATTGGATTCATCATCATCAAGTGGGAATATCGTTTAGAGGGTGGAACTTGGATCGAAATTCCTGGTGAAAATTCTTTGAGTTTCTCTCCGGGTTATGTAAGCGAACGGATGGAATTTCGTAGAGGCTGTCGCGAAGAAATCGGTCAACCCTGGATCTATTCAAATACGATTATTAAGGATGTCGTTCCTGCAATTACTGACGTAAAAGTATCAACATTAGATGTAACCTGTAAAGGAGGTGATGACGGATATGGAGTGGCGCAAGTTATTGGGGGAACACCTGGTTATACATTTGATTGGTCAAGCGGCAATACGGGAGGTTCTGTCTATGACTTTAGTGCTGGAAACTATACGTTAACGGTTACGGATCAGAACGGGTGTTTATTTACTACGAGTACATTTGAAATCAATGAACCAGAAACGATTGTCACACCCTTTGAAATAGAAAATTCAGCAACACTTTGCCCAGGAAGTTCTGACGGCTCCATTATTGTTGATGCTTATTTAGGCGATCCCCCTTATTCATTTTCATGGTCAAACGGAGTGACAACTCCGTATAATTTAGATATACCTGCGGGTACTTATCATGTGTCTGTTACAGATTCAAGGGGGTGTACCAACGTACTTTCTGGATTACGCGTGGAAGAACCTTCTAATTTTAACGTAATTGGTAACGAAGTCTCAACAAGTTGTTTCGGTTCAAATGATGGGCAAGCAGCTATCGAGGTTATAGGGGGAACGCCTCCCTACTTCCAAATTTGGAACGACGGGAATCTTTCAACTGAGCGCAATGACCTTCACGCCGGTTCGTATGAAGTCGCAATACTTGATGCAAACGGATGTGCCTATTCTGAAACGATTGAAATTCCGCAACCTAACCCATTGGCAATTTCACCTTATATCGTCAATAATATTATTTGTAAAGCCTCACTTAACGTCGTGCCAGAAGGCGGTACAGCACCCTATACCTACGAATGGGATTCAGGTGAAACCAGCAGTTATCTGTCAAATTTATGTCCAGGAGAATATATCCTCACCACAAAAGACGCCAACGAATGTGAGCAAACAGATACAGTACGCATCTCTGCTGACTATACTATACAAACTATTAAAATTGAAATGATTTTGAACCCCTTTTCAGAATCGAATGAAATCGTAATTAAAGTACCTTATAAAACTGAGGTTTTTATTGAAATTTATACAACTTCCGGCCAATTGGTTGAAACCTTCGTAAATCTTGAACCCGCAGATGACAAAATAATTCATCTTCAACTGGACCTATCTAAATTTAGCAACGGTCTATATCTCATCCGTGTTGAACAAAATGGATTGAATGCCACCGACAAAATCATACTAGCCAATTCGTAAAGAATTTATATAATGCGGGTTAAGATGCCATAATCTATGCGCTTTCCTGTTGTTGTTTTCATTGAGAGCGCGTCTACCTCAACGAGTTTGTGTGTAAAGAAGGATTTGGAAATCTGTTTCACCTGTTTTTCTGACAATCTTGGAGAATAAGTATTGGCTATTAAGAAACCATCCGCCTCCAATAAATCATGTGCACTCTCTATTAATTCAGCAAACTTATCTTCAATTTTCCAACGTTCTTTTTTTGCGCCTAATCCAAAAGCTGGAGGATCCATAATGAGACCGTTATAGCGATTACCCCGTTTAACTTCGCGCTGCGCAAATTTCAATGCGTCGTCATGCACCCACCTTATATCCGTTAAGGAAGAAGATTCCATATTTTCCTTCGCCCAACCATTTATCTGCTTGACAGAGTCGCAATGATACACTACCGCACCTTTTTCACGCGCAGCCAGCGAAGCTCCTCCTGTATAACCGAATAAATTTAAAAAGCGTTGATTCGGTTGAATTCGTTGTGCTATAAAATCCCAATTCGTTCGTTGTTCAGGAAATAACCCCACATGCTTAAATTGAGTCAACCTGAGATTAAAGTTTAGGATGCCGTAGCGTATACTCCAACTGACTGGTGTTCCGGGTTTCAAACATTCCCATACCCCGCTACTAGACGAACTTTCTTTGAATAAAAAATGTGCTTTTGCCATCCATTCCTTGTCCGATAAAACGGGGGTAAAATAGGCGTTTCGCTCTGGACGAATTGTCACTATACTTCCCCAACGCTCAAGCTTACGCTCATTCCCTGCGTCAATTAATTCATAATCATTCCAGTGCTCAGTATAGATTCTCGCCATAAAGCAAAGATATCTAAATTGATGAAATCGTGAACTGTATTTACAAGAGGTATTAGCAATTTAAAAACTAGAAATAAATTCGATACTGTCCGATTGGTAAAAACCCCGTTTGATACGTCGTAGAAATAGATTCAGACGCTGAACTGTATTGCGTATAAAAGACATTTCGCTTATTTGTTATATTCTGCATATCTACCGCCCATTCTTGTGTTACACGTTCACCTATGATTTTAAAAGCGATACGAAAATCTGCCCGAGAATAATTTGCGTATTGACTTCCATAAACATTGTTTGGATCACGCACTTCCGTTCCGGCTGCAATACTCTCTTCAATTAAGATGGGCGTATAACGTCTACCTCCATTAATCATGACCTTTCCATCAAAAGTGAGAGCCGCTTTCCCTCCATTAAAACGAAGTTCGTATCCAACCAAGGCATTCGACGTAAAATTCCCATTAAATGCTGAATTGTATTTCTCCCCATTGCTGGCGGTATAGAACGACTGATAAAGAGAACTGGTAAGCAAAAAATAAAACCCTTTATCCAAATATTTTTCGAGGGTGAGCTCCACACCATAATTTTCACCGGTACCTGTCGATTGAAGATTACTTGGAACAAATGAAACAAAATCAGCTCCATAATTAAGTATTGAATAAGCTGAAGCGCTGGTTTGAACAGGTACATCAAATAAATATTGATAATAGGTTTCGAGCTTGGCATTAATACCAAATGCAAAACGGTGTTGATAACCCAACACAAAATGATGACTCTTTGTGAAACCAAGATTTTGGTTCGGCTGTTTCACCACTCCACCTTCCATTGTTTGCACGTAATACAATTCAATCGGTTGCATTTGACTGTGCAAGCCATATCCTAAACTTAACTGATCCTTTGGAAAGAACTTCCAAGTTGCACCCAAACGCGGCTCCACAGCAACTTTATTATTTAACGTTAAAGATTGAAGATGCAAACCTGTATTGACCGTTAATTTTTCTGACGCACGAAATTGGTATTGTGCGAACGGTTGATACAAAAACGTATTCCCTTCAAAAGCACGAAGAGAGATAAAATCAGCGATTGAACGATCATACGTTGAGTCATTCAAATTGAGGATATAAAAATCAGTATGGACACCTACCTTTAAAACATGGCGTGCATTTATTTTCCAATTATAATATAAATCAATCGTTTGCTTTGCAATGGTTGAATTACTCACATAAGTGGTAAAGGCATTTTCAAAATTAAAATCAACCGTATCGTTGATGACCTGATTAATTGCAGCCTGCATACCAACAGCTAAATTTATGTATGACTTTTCTCCTATACGTTGGCGGTGAGTCGCTCCAACTACACCAACATTTGCACGAAAAGAGGTATTACTAAAATCAATCGCGAACAAATCAGAGCTATCCGCTTCTTCTGCAAGAATATTAATATTGCTCATACCCCCGAGTCCAAAAACAGTTGTTAAACCTCTTTTAGAAGGAAAATTTAATTTAAAACTAGCATCTTGATAATTGGGAACAGCGGTTGATCCAAAATTGATGCCCATTAATTTAAATAAGCCGAGTGTTGAATAACGATAATTGACCAAATACGACGATTTATGACTTTTAGAAATCGGTCCTTCCGCCATAAATTCTGCCCCATTAAATCCGATTTGAAACATAAAATCATGTCCTTCATTATTTCCTGAACGGAGATTTAAGTCAAATACACCGGCAATTGCATTCCCATATTCTGCAGGAAAAGCCCCCGTTAAAAAATCGGAGTTGGCCATCACATTATTATTTAACATACTTATCGGACCACCTGTGGTGCCAAATCGAGCAAAATGATTGGGATTAGGAATATCAATTCCTTCCAATCTAAAGAGGACTCCTGTCGGAGAATTTCCACGTATAACAATGTCATTCCGTGAATCGTCAGCACCTTGCACACCTGCAAAATTTTGAGCCATTCGCGCCACGTCATTCTTACTACCCGCGTACCGATTCGATTCTTCAATTGAGAAAGATCGTGCACTCACACTCGTCATTTTATTTACAGTCTCCCCTTTCTCTTCCGAACGAATCTCAACCTGATCCATCATATTCACAGACTCAACCATTCCGATCGATAAGACTATATCTTTGGAGGTCAAATCAATGTTTTGCTGAACATAGGTTTCGTAGCCTAAGTAGGTAACTTGTATTGTTTGTCGTCCAACAGGAATAGAGTCGATCCTAAAATTACCTTCCAAATCGGTAACCGCACCTAGTAAAGGAGTGGATCCAACAATGATAACCTTTGCGCCAACAAGAGGCATAAAACTTTCTTTATCTGTAACAGTACCTCGTATAGTGTTTTTAACACCTTGTCCATAGGCTACAGAAATAAAAAGAGTAAACACTACTAAGAAAAACTTCATTTGTTTAAATTATGGAGATTAGGCGCCAAGAATCAATGATAAAAAACGCGATAATCTATTTCTTGATTCAAAGTTAAACGAAGTTTTCACGATTACAAGGCAGCAGATTCCAAATTGTAAAATAGAGAAGCTGAAGTGTCGAAAATCATTTACGAACAGTTTTAGAACGATCCAAAAGAAGGAGAGAAAACTCCAAACACGACCTTAAAAATACAAAAAGTGGCGTTTTTTAGGAATACCGCAGAACTACTGTAAGAATTAGATGTCCGAATTGATAGAAATTTATATTTTTGTTAACGATCAAAATGACACACAAGGAAAAAAAAATAGCCGTAATTGGTGGAGGTAGTTGGGCAACTGCGCTGGTTAAGATTTTAACGAGTCAGAAAATGCTCATTAACTGGTGGATGCATAATGAGGCTTCGGCAGCACATATTATAAAATATCGCCACAATCCTAAATATTTGCAATCAGTTGAATTTAATTTAGAGCACATTAATGTGAGCACTGACTTAAAGGAAATCATAGAACCTGCAGATATTATCATTATTGCTACTCCTTCTGCTTTTCTCCATGAATTATTTGTGAATTTTCCAAAGGAATTATTGAAAGACAAATTTATCTTTTCGGCTGTTAAAGGTATTATTCCTGAATTCAACGAAATACCAGGGCAATATTATCATACACATTTGGATGTCCCTTATGACAATATTGGAATAATTTGCGGTCCGTGTCATGCAGAAGAGGTGGCTTTAGAACGTCTTTCCTATTTAACTGTTGCTTCGCAAGATGAAGACATGGCCGAATACTTAGCCGAGCGATTGCGATCACGGTATATTAAAGCAACAGTTTCTGATGATATCTTTGGAACTGAATTTTCGGCAGTACTTAAAAATGTCTACTCTATTGCGAGTGGAATCTGTGCTGGTCTTGGATACGGAGATAATTTCCAATCGGTACTGATTTCAAATGCAATTCAAGAAATTGAGAACTTCATTGATGAAGTACATCCAATTCACAGAGACACAAACTCGTCTGCTTATTTAGGTGATTTATTGGTTACGGCCTACTCTAAATTTTCCCGTAATAGGACTTTTGGATTCATGATTGGAAAGGGCTATTCAGTGAAGATTGCTCAAATGGAAATGGACATGATTGCAGAAGGTTATTACGCCACCAAATGTTTGGTAGAGATCAATAAAGAGTATGGTGTTGAAATGCCTATTCTCGAAGCTGTCAACAATATTCTTTACGAAAAAATTTCACCAGTCATTGAAATCAGAATATTGAGCGACAAATTAAGCTAATCAAAGATTAAGCGAAATAAGTCTACCAACCATCTATTATTTTTTTGACAATATTGCGTTTACGTCCTCTAAAAACTTCTCTTCTTCCTTACCTTTAGTGGCGCCACTCGGATAACCTAGTTTACCAATCTTAGCCAATTTAAAAGCACCTGTCTCCGGATTTTTCTTAGAGGTAAACAGCCATACCGTAGGATATCCGCTTACACCCAAGGCACGTTGCAAATTTTGATTTTGCGTTCTCAATTGAGGCGACTGTTGTGTTCTTTTTGGAAAGTCGAGTTCAAGTAGAACAACATTCTCCTTTGCCCAATCAATAAAAGCTTGTTTTGCAAAGACATTACTTTGCATCAGTTTGCACCAACCGCACCAATCACTACCTGTAAAGAAGCCAAAAATAATTTTATTTGTTTTTACAGACTCATCATGCGCCTGATCTAAATCATCATACCAGGTTAACCCTCCTTTTTCAACACTTGTTGCTTTTGCAGAAAATGTCCCCATTGTGAGGCTCAATACTATCAATAAAACAAATCTCATACTTCAATATTTAATTCTTGTTATTCGGCGCATCCATATAACGCAACACAGCCACTAAGGTAACCATAAATAGAGGTGTTTTTTGTTATCAATTTGTTAAAGCCGTCCAAAACAAAGATGATCGACTCGGCTTAGGACTCCAATAATGTTTATCAAGCACTTTTAAAAGCGACGGCAAATATTTAATAAATAATTAACACCGACTCCAAATCTAAAATACTTCTCATCTGGCGCAGAGTTGAACTTCGCAAATGAGTGGACAAATTGTGGACCAATCCCAAACGAATTATTTAAATACCAACGCTTTGACCAATTCCACCTAAAACCACTACCAACCGAATTCAAATAAGAAAACGCATGTTGATTCGTTGATTCAGAGCCTGAACCAGCGGCATATATTTTATCCTTAAAATGAGTAAAACCGAAACGATAGAAAAAGTAAAACTCAAACCTTCGTCCTTTTTCGTAAGGGTCAAATTCATACACAAACTGTAATCCATTTATTCGGAAATCAGGAGAATTGAATACGGCACCAAAATAATTGAATTTACCAAACGTAGTACCTAAAATAAATTTGCGTTTACCGTGCTCCGCATAAAAATTTAGCCCTCCAGCTATAACTCCCGGGGTTGAACTAATTACTGTACCAAGTTCTATTCCGTAATCGTAAATGGTATAAGAAGAATCGAGCTCTCTTTGCGCATGTACTGTTGTACCAATAAAAAGCAGAGCAATAAAAAGAAACTGTTGAGAAAGATTCATCATTTTTTGGGATTAATGAACAGTTAAACTAATGTTCTGGTGGTGCCTTTAAGCCTGCTCTAACTGCAATAGGCAATGTGTTTTCTACTGGAGGAATTGTACAGTTATAGCCAGAGGTATATGCACAGTACGGGTTATAGGCAAAGTTAAAATTGAGTTGAACAGAATTTCCGCTCGGAATAATCAAATCTAAATATCGACCACCACCATAGGATTCATTTCCACTTGTGAGGTCGCGAAACGGAACGAACAGGTAATTTTTGTATTCTTCGGTTTCACGGAGGGTTAGACTTTGATAAGCGGTTAATTGACACGGCACTCCGTTAAGTTCGAACTTCAATTTTGCATAAGGGCGATAATACTTAATTCTTCCAGAAGATGTGCTCATCTCAACCGTATCCTCCGGTTCAATAAAATCGAAAGCAGCATTGACAATGAACGCCAAATCAATCGCATAAAAATCATGTCCATGAAAAGCCTTGCGTTCTTTCTTACTCAAAGGAGAAGATTTTTTACTTAAGTAATGTGAATTTTGCTCCGATTGAAAAGCAACAACGGCTGCGATTAATTCATCCTCCGTTTGGGCGAAGCCATTAAACGAAAAAACCATCAAACCTATCACACAAATAAAACGTGATAGGCCTGATGGCTTCGTATTTCTTGCAAGTGTCATTAATCTATTTTAAGACAAATGCATCTTGACCAATTTTTACACCTTCGCAGTATATTTCTGCTACATAATTCCCAGCTTCGAGTTCAACACCCAATTCATAGAAAATACATAAATCCACCGCTTTATTTTGGTAGTTCACTGACTTTTTATCCGAATACAATAAAGACTGTCCACCTTCAGTTTGCAAGGTATTTGCATTACTCGAACTCAACACCGAACCTGCAGGTGTGATGATTCGCATGTAAACCATCTTATTACCTGAAGAAGCAATTGCATTTTCACCTAAGCTGAAACATGAACGGATATGTGTACATCTCGAAGCACGATCAGCCTCCTTATAAGACCCTGAACCTTTTTCTTTGATTCCTTCTGTCACAAAACCGAAGGCAGTCAATTTAGAACCTTTATTCACCTTATCCGTCAGCTCAGAAGCGGTTGATTGGTAATTATTACGCGATTCTGTCATTTGATCCAAATCGGTTAGTGTTTTGTTCAAGTTTTCAGTCAACACACCATTCGCTGTATTCAATGAATCAATCGTGCGGATATAATCCTTCATAATCGAACGAAGCGTTTCCGTTTCTTTCTGCAATTTGGCAACAGTACTTGCATAATAACGCTTATCACCTTTGGCATCTTCCAATTCCGTCATCAAGGCTTGAATGCGTTCTTTCTGTGCATTGATACTATCATTCATCTCCACGTTATCCGACTCCATCTTGTCGTACATAGTTAACATGTTCTGCAAATTTTGCTTCACATTATCTCCCATATCCAAGCCTTGATCATACATCATTTCGTTTAGATCTGCCATTTCATTTTCGAGATCAGTTTTTGCATTATCACAATCCGAAATTTGTTTGTTTTTATCACTTAACGAATAAGCCATATAGCCAATACCGCCAAGTAATAAAAGAATGATCAAGATGTATAAACCATCTCTTTTCTTTGCTGTTTTATCCGGTGTTACCGGATCTGGACGTTTATCCCTGCTAGAGGTATCAATAAACGTTGTTCCTTCGTCTTCACTCATATTTTTATGTTTTTTTTAACTAGATATCATTTTTTCTCTTAAATTTTTCATGAAAGATGATGCATAGACGAAATCGACGACTTCTTGATTGTCGGTTTTAATGATCTCTTTATTATCACCTTCCCACCACTTTTTTCCTTGATTAATGAATATGATATGGTCACCAATTTCCATAACTGAATTCATATCGTGCGTGATTACAACAGTAGTGATGTTGTACTCGTAAGTGATCTCTTTAATCAGATTATCAATTACGATAGATGTATTAGGGTCTAGCCCCGAATTTGGTTCATCACAAAACAGGTATTTAGGGTTCATTGCAATCGCCCTCGCAATTGCGATTCTCTTTTGCATTCCACCACTCGTTTCGGCAGGAAGCAAATCATTCTTATTAATAATATTCACACGGTTAAGGCAAAAATTTGCCCGCTCTCGCATTTCTTCTTGAGACATGTCGGTAAACATTTTCAAGGGAAAAGCTACATTCTCTTCAACTGTTAAAGAATCAAATAAGGCACTGCCTTGGAACAGCATTCCAATTTCTTTTCGAATCTCAATTCGCTCTTTGCGATTCATAGCTGAGAAGTCGCGTCCATCATATAAAACGGCACCTTGATCAACTTCGTGTAAGCCGACAATACATTTCGTCAAAACTGATTTGCCTTGTCCAGACGCTCCAATAATTAAGTTTACACGACCCTCCATAAACGTAGCCGACACGTCAAATAAAATTTGCGTGTCACCAAACGATTTAGATATATTGTCTACTACGATCATTTAAACAAGAATCAATTGTGTTAAAATATAGTTCGCAACTAGGATAGCCACCGAGGAAGCAACAACTGCTTTTGTACTCGATCTACCAACTTCTAACGAACCTCCTTTTGTGAAATAACCAAAATAACCAGGAATCGAAGTAATTAAGAATCCGAAGATCATAGTCTTACACAATGCATAATATAAGTAAAATTGGTCTTCATACCAAAAAGCTTTGATTCCGATCAAATAGGTTTCAGTAGAATATAGGCCAGATTGCACACCTGCAACCCATCCACCAACCAAACAAAGGGCCATTGAAATAATCACTACGAAAGGCAAAAATAAAGTTGTGGCTAAAATTTTTGGAAACATTAAATATCCAATCGAATTAACCCCCATTATTTCAAGGGCATCTATTTGTTCAGTCACCCGCATTGTTCCGACTTCTGATGCAATATTGGATCCAATTTTACCTGCCAAAATAAGCGAAATAATCGTTGGTGAAAATTCGAGAATGGTAGATGAACGTGTAATGTAACCTATCGTATATTCAGGCAATAAGGGAGAACCCATATTTGCAGCTGTTTGAAGGGAGATTACCCCTCCCATAAAGACCGATAAAAAAGCAACAAGCGGAATCGAATTGATCACGATTGAATCGACCTCAGAAAAGAACATTTTACGAAAGACTTTTCCCTTCTCAGGACGAGAGAAAACGGACTTTAACATGACGAAATAACGTCCAATATGTTCGAATAAATTCATACCGCCGCTAAATTAACGAATATTTTAAGGATCAGGTTCAAAAGTTGGTTATAAGATGATCACATTTATTTTCTTTTAACACTTTCTGTTCTTTTTTTCTTGTCAATCTTTCGACGACGCTCAAGACAAGCAAAGAACCAAAAAAGGACCTCTGGCAGAGCCTGCGTATTGCAGCCCGCATTCATAACTTGTAATCCCACTAACAAAGGCTAAGT
>JALQVX010000079.1 GCA_023263555.1 Crocinitomix sp. | reverse complement strand
ATCGGGTTTCTTTTTCAATAAGATTGAACCTAATTCGGCTAAAGACGCCCATCCTTCATCATCCCCGATATCATCAACTGAATCTTTCAATAAACTAATCAAACCTTCACTTACAATCTCAAATTTCGTCGACGCATGGTTTTGGATTCCACTTGTTTTCTTCTTAATGTTTTTACTCTTCGCGCCTTCAATGATTTCTATATAGATGAATTTATCACAAGCTACAATAAACGGCTTCGGTGTTTTCTTCTCTCCAATGCCAATGACTAACGCTCCCGATTCACGAATTCGTGTCGCTAAACGTGTAAAGTCACTGTCACTTGTTACTAAACAAAATCCATCCACCTTTTCGCTGTGTAAAATATCCATGGCGTCAATAATCATGGCCGAGTCCGTCGCATTTTTACCAGTCGTATATCCGTATTGTTGGATGGGGGTAATGGCGTGCTCGAGAAGTGGAGTTTTCCATCCAGACAATCCTGGCCGTGTCCAATCACCATAAATACGTTTAATCGTTGGCGTTCCGTTTTTGGCGATTTCGTCTAACATGCCTTGTATATTGGCATAGGGTATATTATCGGCGTCAATTAGCACCGCTAATTTTAGATCTTTTCGTTCATTCATGCTGTTAAGTTAAGGAGAAAAACGTAAAACAGGAGCTTTGCGCGGGTTCTGATCAGTATTTGAATTGTTTTTATCACTTACTTTAGTCGAATTAAGGTTGTTTATTGCGTTTTAACCAATAATTTGCGTAACTTCTTTTTTTATTGACTATTTCTATGAATTATAAGACACTATTATTATTTTCCATATTGATGACAGGCTTAACAGCTTGTAAATTAGATAAAACGCAACCGTATAATGCCGGTAATGATAAACCGTGTGATCCAGATAGTATCTATTTTAACAAGGATGTCATGCCAATTATTCAATCCAGCTGTGCGATATCAGGTTGTCACGGAGGTGGTTCTGCTGAAGATGGTGTCGATTTAACAACCTATGCTTCCATTATTGAAACGGGAAAAATCGAAGCATATAACACCGGAGGTTCTGATTTATATGATGTAATTACCGAAACAGATTTAGATAAATTGATGCCGCCAGCACCTGCAGATCCACTTTCAGCTGAGCAAATTGCCCTCATTGCTGCGTGGATTAATCAAGGTGCTAAGAATAATAGTTGTGCAGATTGTGACGACGAAGTTTTTACCTTTTCTGAAGCGATAGGTCCCATGATTGAGGCAAATTGTAAAGGATGCCATAGCGGTGGCGCTCCTTCTGGAGGAATTAGTTTGACGAACTATGATGAAATAAAAATCTACGCAACAAGCGGAGCCCTTATGGGAGTAATTAATCACGAAATTGGATATCTACCTATGCCAGAAGGTGTGCCAAAATTAGACGCGTGTAAAATTTCGCAGTTGCAAAAGTGGTTGGATGATGGTGTCCCCAATAACTAGGTGTTAATAAGGTTCTATTTATTCGTGTGTTTTGGCCGAATTCCCAATTAATGCATTGAGTTCTGCCATTTCTTTTTTTGTGAGATTGCGCCATTGTCCAACAGGAACATCCAAGTATACATTCATAATGCGCACCCGTTTCAGTTTTGTGACTTCGTATCCTAAATATTCGCACATCCGTCTAATTTGACGATTGAGGCCTTGGGTGAGAATAATTTTAAAGGTGTTTTTACTCAGACGTTCAACGGTGCATTTGCGCGTGATGGTGTCCAAAATGGGCAAGCCGTTGCGCATCCGTTTTAAAAATTGGTCATCCACTTTTTTATCTACCGTAACAATATATTCCTTCTCGTGATTGTTTCGTGCCCGCAGAATCTTGTTCACAATATCTCCATTATTGGTTAAAAAGATCAACCCTTCACTGGGTTTGTCTAATCTTCCAATTGGAAAAATACGCTTTGGATGGTTGATGAAATCTACAATATTGTCTTTTTCAACGCGGGTATCTGTCGTGCAAACAATTCCGACAGGTTTGTTGAAGGCAATGTAAACGAATTCTTCTTTCGGAGGAGAAATCAATTTACCATCCACAGCAACTTCATCACCGGGAGCGATCTTTGTTCCCAATTCAGGAACCTTACCATTAATAGTTACACGATTTTCTTCGATCAATTTGTCAGCAGCCCTGCGCGAACAATAGCCTACTTCACTGAGGTATTTATTAATTCGTTTTAATTCTTCTTCTGACATCTTGCATAATTACAACCGCAAAATTAATGAATTAATTCGATCAACTTTAGCTCTTTGGTTTCGGTTTGTTTCTTCTCCAAACACTTTTATTTCCAGTAGATCCTGGTTTTCTAGCCTGCTGAGGTTTCTTTTTTGCTTGAGGTTCTGGTTTTTTACCAACTTCTTCTTTGCTGTCGTCCACATAGGGGTGATCGGAAATGACCGGCAATTTTTGGTTGATCAGTTTTTCGATATCACGTAAATACGGTCTTTCCTCAACATCACAAAATGACAAAGCGATTCCACTTGCTTTTGCACGTCCTGTTCGCCCAATGCGGTGAACATAGGTTTCTGGTACGTTTGGCAAATCATAATTCACAACCAATGAAAGTTCTGAAACGTCAATTCCTCTTGCCGCGATATCTGTTGCAATCAGAACCTTCGTTTTTCCATCCTTAAAATTTCCTAAAGCTTTTTGACGTTGGTTCTGTGATTTATTTCCGTGAATCGCTTCTGCCGTAATTTTATCCTTCGCCAAACGTCTTACGATTTTATCTGCTCCATGTTTTGTGCGCGAAAAAACTAAGGTCGATTCTGCTTTTTCACTGAGAATAACGTGCGCCAATAAATTGGGTTTGTTTTCTTTCGCAACAAAATAAACAGCCTGATCCACTTTTTCAGCAGTGGCTTGTTCTGGTTTAACTGTTATTCGTTCAGGATTTCCTAAGATCTTTCCAGATAAATCTATAATGCTCTTCGGCATAGTTGCCGAAAAGAAAAGGGATTGTCTTTTTGTAGGTAATAGGTTAATGAGCTTTTTAATGTCATGCACAAAGCCCATGTCTAGCATTTGATCGGCTTCATCCAACACAAAATACTCAATATGTTTTAAGGTTATAAATCCTTGGCTAATTAAATCCAACAATCGTCCTGGTGTCGCCACCAAAATATCTACTCCTTGTCGAAGTGATGCGGTTTGTTTGCCTTGCTTTACTCCTCCAAAAATCACAGTATTGCGCAAATCAGTGTATTTTCCGTATTCGGTGAAATTTTCCTGAATCTGTATCGCGAGTTCACGCGTTGGGGTAACAACCAATGCTTTTATCTTACGGTGAGTTTTTACTCTAAATTCGTCTAAGTATAATTGTTGTATAATTGGAATAGCAAAAGCTGCAGTCTTTCCTGTGCCCGTTTGCGCGCATCCTAATAAATCTTCACCTCTCAGTAAAACAGGAATTGCTTTTTCTTGAATTGGAGTGGGGTGGGTGTAGCCTTTTTCGGCTATTGCGCGAAGAATAGGTTCGGCAATGTTTAGTTCGTTAAATGTCATTCAATCTTAATAGTTGGTCAAAGGTACGTTATTTACGGCGATAAATGCGGATTAATTTTCTGAGTGAGTCATATCACAGTAGAACTGCATCTTTTTACCTAACTTTATATGTTCAAATTAATTAAATAGACCAAATTCGCATGCCGCAAATTCAAGATCTTAAACAAATTCAACTGTTCACGAGCGAACTGCCTGCAGATCCTATTCAGGAAAATAGAGTTAGGCAAGTAGCGAATGCGGCTTTTTCTTTTGTAAATCCTTCTCAACCCGCCAAACCTAAACTCATTCATGTTTCAAAAGAAATGATGGATGAATTGGAAATTGAGGATGCATCAACACCTGATTTTCTGAATATTGTTTCGGGTGCAGCTAATTTTCCCGGCGCAAAACCATTTGCTATGTGCTATGGTGGTCATCAATTTGGACATTGGGCAGGGCAATTGGGTGATGGGCGCGCTATTAATATTGCTGAAATTGAAACGAGTAAGGGGAATCAGTGGTCATTACAATTAAAAGGATCGGGTAGAACACCTTATTCGCGCGGAGCGGATGGACTAGCCGTTTTACGTTCTTCAATTCGTGAATATTTGATGAGTGAAGCTATGTTTCACCTTGGTGTTCCGACCACACGTGCACTTTCATTGGCGCTTTCAGGTGCTGATGTTTTGAGAGATGTGCTGTATAATGGGAATCCTGCTTACGAAAAAGGCGCTATTGTTTGCCGTGTTGCCCCCTCCTTTATTCGATTCGGGAATTTTGAAATCTTTGCTGCACGCGAGGATCATGAAAATCTAAAAGCCTTAACCGATTTTACAATTCGTCACTATTATCCGCATTTGGGCGAACCGTCTAAATCAACTTATATCGCCTTTTTTAAAGAGGTCGCCTTTAAATCACTCGACATGGTATTGGATTGGCAACGTGTTGGCTTTGTTCACGGGGTAATGAATACCGACAACCTCTCCATTCTAGGTTTGACGATTGATTTTGGTCCTTACGGTTGGTTGGAAGATTATGATCCAGGTTGGACACCGAATACGACTGATGCTGAAAATAAACGCTATCGCTTCTACAATCAGCCGTCTATCGTATTGTGG
>JALQVX010000040.1 GCA_023263555.1 Crocinitomix sp. | reverse complement strand
CCGCACTGACTTGATAAGCGCCAATTGAATAGACGTTCTTCATCATCAAATCCCAGGTTTTATTTCTTGGGTTAATAATGGTTGGTTTTAATAGTTTCAAAATCAAGGCGCTTTTCGAACCTTCAGCTACGGGAACGTCAGTAGAGAATTCACCGACTTGAAATGTTCTCCCATTTATTGTGTATTGATAGGCAACTCCTAATACTTCATCTTGATTCAAGGGCGACTTTAAGGAAACAAAGCCTAGTTGAGCATTGTAAGTATATTCCTGTTCACTCAGTTTTCGTGCATTCTCGACTTTTTCATAATGCACTGATTGTGCGAACGGTCCGGGAGAACCCGTAATCGTAGAAAGGGAATTTACAGCATTCGAGAAATTTCTAACATCAGCATTACCCGCTAAGGTTTCATACAAATTATTGGCTCCATTTCGAGGAAGATCATCTCCGTAAACCAATGGCCCACCTTCTAAATTTTCCAACTTCCCTTCCCCTAAATCGGTAAAGGCAATTACATTTCGAGTATCCTCCGGTTTATTGATTCGGTTTGTCACCCAAACTTCAATTTTAGTCACATTTACAGGCGAGGTGACATTCGGCATTGTTTTCATGGCATCATCATAATGCTCTCTGTGATAGTAATTTAAAAAGTAATGTTTGTTCGCCTCATAGTTGTCTACTCGAACAGAATAATCTTGAACCTGAGCACCACCCGAGACATTAATTTCTTGTCGTTTTCCTTTTTGTTGTGAGAGGATAGACTGAACGGTTAATCTACCAAATCTCAAATCGGTTCGAATCCCAAATAAACTTTGCGAACCTTGAATTAAAGTTGTATTCAGCGGCAGGCTCACGTTACCCGCTTCAATTTTCTGAATAATTTCATCTTCGTAACCTGTATATTCAATTTTAACTTGGTTTTGGAAATTAAATACAGCTTCTGTGTTTTGGCTAATTGTCAATTTCAGTTTATCCCCTATTTGACCGACTAAATTCAGCTGAATTTGCTGTTGAAAATCAAAAGTTGCTACGCGTCTTTGTTTTTCAGGCAAGGCGGGATTATCGTATCGTGAGACATTGACTCCAAAAGAAAGTTGAGCAGATCCTTGCGGACGAATATTAATCTCGTCACCACCAAAAATCGCGTCAAAAACATCACCACCAACTTTGAGCGTTGGAATTAAATTTCGTTGTTGTTCATTTGTTTCGGTAACCTTCTCTCCCCAATATTTTTCGAGTGCCTTTTGCCGCTGGTATTCAACGAACTCAGCTTGGGTCATGGATGTAGGGTAACGATAATATTGATCGCCGATCTTTTGAATGATGTCATACGATCCTGTTTCAGGATTATACACAATTTCAGTATTGATATTGCTTGGATCTTTTAGATTAATAGGAGATGTTTTACGATCCGTATAATCCTTATAATCATAGATAGGAAAAGGCATTTCTACCTTAGGAGAATCCTCTTCCGTTTGAAACGCCAAACTAGGTTCAGATGAATACTCATTTGCAGCAAAGAGCTGAACGATCCAACCTAATGTTAAAACAAATAATAATCCTTTTTTCACCACTTACAGTACCTTTAATGCCTGTTTAATAATATCTTCTACGGATTGGTCTTCCGTAATAATTCTGTTGATTGCTTTTTCAGCTTTCGATTTGTCAAAACCTAATGACAGCAAAGCAGTTAACGCATCATTTTGATTTGTATTGTTTACAGCGAAAATATTTTCTGTGGCAAAATCAGTTTTTGCCACCTTATCTTTTAAATCTATAATGAGTCGTTGGGCTGTTTTAGCCCCGATTCCTTTGATACTTTGAATCAAATTTACATTATCTCCAACAATCGCCGCAGCAATTTCATCTGATGTGAGTGCTGACAACATAAGGATCGCTGTATTGGCCCCTATTCCAGAAACAGAAATCAAATGGTTAAACATGATCCTTTCTTTTAGAGTTGCAAAACCATAAAGGGTATGTGCGTCTTCTCGCACTTGAAGTTGTGTGTGAATTTTAATTTGTTCTTCCATTCCAATTGCTGAAAAGGTATTCAAACTAATTTTCACAAAATATCCAACACCATTGCACTCAACAACAATATTAGTCGGTGTTTTCTCCACCAATCGACCATTTAAATGCGTAATCATCCTTGCTTGGTTTGTGCGTCAAGAACGGCTATTTTGACCATGTTAATAATCTCTCTAACACCGCTACCCAACTGTAAGACATGAATTGATTTTTTGATTCCCAACAAAATAGGTCCAATTACATCTACTTCGTCGTTCATTTCTTGCAATAATTTATACGCAATATTTCCTGAAGACAGATTTGGAAAGATAAGTGTATTCACGTCCTTATTTCCCAATGAAGAGAAAGGAAATTTTTCCATTCTCAACTCATTATTTAGTGCAAAATTAGCCTGAATTTCGCCATCTACTGCGAGTGTTGGATATCGTTTTTTTACGATATCTGCAGCTTGACTCATTTTTTTCGAGTCAGCACCCTGAGAAGACCCAAAATTAGAATAAGACAGGAGCGCAATGCGCGGGTTAACATTAAACTGTCTTACTTTTTTGGCTACCATATTTGTGATTTCTGCAATTTCTTCTGCCGTAGGATTGAAGTTTACCGTTGTATCTGCCAAAAACAAAGGTCCACGTTTTGTGACTAAGACATACATCCCAGCAACTTTGTCAACACCTTCCGTTTTTCCAACAACTTGCAATGCAGGGCGAATGACATCCTTATAACTTCTGGTGATTCCCGAAATTAATGCATCAGCTTGTCCGGTTTCAACCATCATAGATCCGAAATAATTACGCTCACGCATAATCTTGCTGGCTTCGTAAAGTGTCAATCCTTTTCGTTGACGTTTTTCAAAGAAGAGTTTACCAAATTCTTCACATCTCCCGATTTCTTCCTCTTCTTTTGGATCAATAATAATCGCGTCTTCAAATTCAATTCCTATCTCTTCGATCAGTTCCAATATCTTCTTTTTGCGCCCCAATAAAATTGGTTTGGCATATCCTTCCTCTTCAGCCAAATGAGCGGCTTTTAAAACTTTATAATTATCTGCTTCTGCAAAAACGACTTTTTTCGGATTTTTAATCGCCTTCTCGGTTAGCACGCTAAGCAACTTATTATCTAATCCTAAGCGTCTTTTTAGTTCCAATTCATATTCATCCCAATCCTCTATGGTGATTCTTGCCACACCAGAAGCAATTGCTGCCTTGGCAACTGCAGGTGAAACCGCAGTTATTAATCGAGAATCTAAAGGTTTAGGAATGATTTGATCTCTACCAAACGAAATATTCTTTTCACCATAGGCTTCATTTACCTCTTCAGGAACAGAATCTTTGGCCAATTTAGCTATTGCATGAACAGCGGCTAATTTCATTTCTTCGTTGATACATGTCGCTCTAACATCAAGCGCTCCGCGAAAGATATAGGGGAAACCAAGTACATTATTCACTTGATTTGGATTATCAGAACGACCTGTCGCCATAATAATATCAGTTCGAACAGAAGTTGCTTCTTTGTAGGTGATTTCAGGATCCGGATTTGCCAAAGCAAACACGATTGGATTAGGTCGCATAGATTTCACCATTTCTTTCGAAACGATCCCTCCTTTGGACAAACCGAGAAATACATCCGCTATTTTCATAGCTTGTTTTAGCGTTACATCTTTTTCGTGTACTGCAAATTCAGATTTATATTCATCTAAATCAGTTCGATCCTTTGCCAACAAACCTTTACTATCGTACATATAAATGTGCTCTAATTTCGCTCCCAAGGCCAAGTAGAGTTTAGCACAAGAAAATGCAGCAGCACCTGCACCAACAACTACAATAATAACTTCTTCAATTTTTTTATCTGCCAATTCAAGCGCATTCAGCAGGGCTGCGCTCGAAATGATCGCTGTCCCATGTTGATCGTCATGCATTATCGGAATATCCAATTCAGCCTTCAATCTGCGCTCAATTTCAAAAGCCTCTGGCGCTTTAATGTCCTCCAAATTGATCCCTCCGAATGTCGGAGCAATTGCCTTAACAGTTGAAATGAACAATTCAGGATCACTTGCATCCACCTCTATATCAAAAACATCTATGTCGGCAAAAATTTTAAAGAGCAAACCCTTTCCTTCCATTACCGGTTTCGAAGCTTCAGGACCGATATCGCCTAATCCCAAAACAGCCGTACCATTAGAAATAACAGCGACAAGGTTACCTTTTGCAGTATACTTATAAACGTCCGCCTTATTCTCAGCAATTGCCAAACAAGGTTCTGCCACACCTGGAGAGTAGGCAAGTGATAAATCACGTTGCGAACTATACGGTTTAGTTGGAATTACCTCTATCTTTCCAGGACGCCCATTTGCATGATAATCCAAGGCGTCTTGTTTTCTGATTTTAGCCATTAAGTAGTCTGTTTTGATTGAGCGGGTAAATATAAGAAAATATCACGATAACTTCTCCCTTGTTAGCGTATAATAGGTTAGGGTATTGCACAGAATTTGATTTGTTTCAGTTGGCCTGTAGATATTCCGTTATAATTCTTACATTAGTTTTTAGATTGAATCCTTTCGTTCGTGGAAAACAAAAAGAAACTCGTTATTTTAAGCGGTGCTGGTATTAGTGCAGAAAGTGGAATTAAAACATTCCGCGACACAGGAGGGCTTTGGGAAAATTATGACATCCACGAGGTGGCCACCTTTGAGGCATGGCAAAAAAATCCAAAACTGGTACTTGATTTTTACAATGCTCGAAGACATCAAGTTGTCGCTGCTGAACCAAATCTAGCACACCATTCCCTTGTGGCCCTAGAAAAATCTTTTGACGTACACATTATCACTCAAAATATTGATGATTTACACGAGCGTGCTGGCTCCTCTAATGTCCTGCACTTACACGGTGAAATTCTGAAATCTCGCAGTATTTCTAACGATTCGGTCACCTTTCCCGTTGATGAAGATTTGTACGTAGGACAGTTGGCACCTGATGGACAACAATTGCGACCGCATATCGTGTGGTTTGGTGAAGCTGTTCCAGCTATGGATGAAGCAATTTCGATTGTGCGCGATTGTGATATTTTAATAATTATCGGGACATCCCTGAATGTTTACCCTGCTGCGGGACTTGCGTATGCTTGCGGTGAATTTACCAATAAATTCATTGTGGACCCGAGCACTGTTCCCCTTCATGAAAAAGGATTTATCCATTATCAAGGGAGTGCAGCAAAAGAAGTTCCGACACTCGTAAACTATTTACTTCAAAATAAGGCATAAAAAAAGGAGCCGAAGCTCCTTCAAATCTTTTTATACTTTCAATTAATGCTTTACAATTAACTTTTTGGTTTCCATCAATTCGCCGTCTTTCAAAAGTGCATAAAAATAAACGCCGTTCGGTAGGCTTTCAATATTTATACTGTTTTTACCCGTATTTATAGTTCTCGAAACAATTTCTTCACCTAATACATTGTAAATCTTTAGTGCTGACCCTGAATAAACAGCGCTTACTTCGATCGTTAAAATTGCGTTGGCTGGATTTGGATAAACACTTAATTCCACCACTTCTTCAGGTTCATCTGTACTTAAAAAACATTCCGTTGGTCCAATTCTAAATTTAACAGTAATTGAATCTTGTACAACACCCAATCCTGTTTTTAGATAATACTTATGGATGGCGCAACAAGGCGAATCAGACGAACTCGCTCCCACTTTAAAATACGTAGAATCTCCTGCAGCGAGCGTGAGTGATTCAGGCGAATCATACACAGGAACGGCTGCTGACGAAGGATAACAGCTTTCGTCTGTACAAATTTGATCATCCATACATGCTTGGGTGAATTCTGCAACTCGTTGCCATGTAAAAACGATTGGCTCAGCAGTTATATTTACGACATAATAACCTTGAAAAACTGCTGCAGCACCCACGGTACCATCTACTGTCGACTCAGGACTTTCAAATACTTCACCGCCATAGCGTATTTCTAGAAGCTGCCCAAAACCAAGTGAAGTAATTAGCATTGCAGCAACAATACTTAATATGTTCTTTTTCATAATCATGATTATCTACTCAAAGATAAAAAATATTATGCTTGCTTGCTCAATAAAGCGCGTTATCTATCCACGCAACCCACTTTAGGAATCCAATTATTACCAACAATAAAATGGTTGATAAAACGAAAAGATCTTTATCTTTAGCTTCTAAACATTATAAAACTTTCAACGATGAAAAAAATCTTACGCGGAATTGGTGCAGTGACTGCATTGACTATTGCTACGGGAGCTCATGCACAGCTTCCAGACTATGGCTATTACCCTTCTGGCCATGTTATTACTGATATTGACGGTGTTTCTTATGACGTTGATGCAATTTTAGATTCGGGAACTCCGATTATTATTGATGCTTTTGCGGATTGGTGTGGACCATGTTGGACGTATCATGTAGGTGGCACTTTGGAAACGGTTTACGAGACAATCGGTGATGGTGGTTCAGGCGACGTTAAAATCTTCGGACTAGAAGCTGATGGTGCTGTGCCTGAATCAAATATTTCAAACCCAGGAACTGGTCAAGGTGATTGGACGTTGGGTGGAACAGTTGGATATCCATTAGCGGATGACGACATGATTTCTGGGAACATCAATTTGGCTTACTATCCAACATTGGTTTTAGTATGCCCAGATCGCTCAACTACTGAGGTTGGACAAGTTTCTGCCGCTGCTTGGGGAACTGCAGTTGCAGCTTGTCCTGGTTTATCAACTGATGATAATGATCCAAGAATCATAGGTAACGCTACACCATCTCAAATTAACGTTTGTGGTGACGGTGCTGTTTCAACAGACATTAAAGTAGTTGTTCAAAACTATTCTACTGATGCAATTTCAGGTATGTACTCTTTCGAAGCTACTGTTGGCGGAGTAGTAATTGCTACAGCTGATGTTTCATTAGATTTAGCTGCTTACGAAGCAACTGAAGTCAACATGGGGTCTGTTGCGTTAGATCTTGGAGCTAATGCAGTTATCGTTAAAATTACAACGCCTAATGATGATTTAACAAATGACAATATTACGGTTAACGTAAACGTTGTTCAAGCTTATGACTTAGGAATTGGAGATATCGTAGTAAAATCAGAATTTGATGGATACGGTTCTGAAGTTGGATTTGGTTTAGCTTCTGGCGAGCCTGCTACAGATAATCCATTTGCTGCATACCCAATGTTTAATGATGGAACTTACCCTGGTCAAATTGACTTCCAAGCGATTGGTACTTGGACGGACGCTTCTTCTGGATTTTCTGAAGGTTATACTAGCTTAGCTGTTGGATGTTACCACTTGTATATGTTTGACAATTATGGTGATGGTTTAACGTATGGTGCTGGAGGTAGCTTATCAATCGAGTCTCCAAATTCATCAGAAACATTTAATATTGATGTTGATTACGGTTCAGGTGCATCATTCTTATTCGAAGTATCAACTGCTGGTACAGGTGGTTTCGCTGGTATCGAAGAAGTAGAAGTTATTGAATTCGCTAAAGTATTCCCTAACCCGGCTACAACTCAAACAACAGTTCAGTTTGTATTAAACGAAACGGCTACTGTTTCTATTGAAGTTGTTAATGCTTTAGGTCAAGTTGTTTATACAACTAACTTAGGTGATGTTGCAGGTGTTCAAAATGTGAACATCAATGCAGGTGAACTTGCAGAAGGAATCTACATGATCAACTTAAAAGTAAATGATAATGTAATTACAAAACAACTTTCTGTTGTAAAGTAATCTCAATCAACTTATAGAATGAAGGCTCGGGCAATGCTCGAGCCTTTTTTTGTGCTTTATATTTATAAAACATGATTCACCCAACCCAATGTTCTTAACTAAAAAAAGAGCAAGCGCAGCAATCGAAAACCAGACAATCCTTTAATAAATAGAGCAAAGATATTTCAGCCAGAACTGAATCATAATAATCCATCATACTATTCGAAAGAGCCGTCGCTGGAGTTATTCGTTCACTTCTAAAACGATCCAAATCGAATCTACCTTATTAACTTTACTCACACATCTGCTTTGCGCTAAGATTTACTTCTCATTGTGAATGACTTATCTTCTAAAGGCAAACCGATTGCACAGACAATCTATCCTTTAACCCGAGATAAGAAATGATCTCTATTCAAAACATAACGGCACAAAAAAAGCGTTCGTGAGACACAAACGCTTTCAATAATTAATTGGGAGGTTAATTAATGTTTGACCATCAATTTTTTAGTCTCCAATATTGTTCCGTTTTTTACAATTGAATAAAAGTAAATTCCGTTTGGTAATTTATCAACATTGATTGCGTTTTGACCTTCGCTTAATGTCAAATTAACGACCGATTCACCCAATACGTTAACCAATTCAAATTTTACGTTTTGACCACCATTTGCAAGATTTACATTCAATACATTCGAAGCTGGATTCGGAAATGCCTTTACTTCAACAGATAAATTTTCTTCCTCGATTCCTACAGTAGAGCAAAACATAAGATCAACTGAATCAAGACGAGCGTCTGTTTCATCAATCACATAATAACGATATTGTGCGCAACCAGAAACACCAAGAGTAGTGTGATGTGTTGACAACCATCCACTTGAACCATCCTCCATATCGCTAGCATCTGGAGAAATGAAAGGATTCAATGGAGCTACGAATGTTGCAGAATAACAACTACCCGTTTCGGGATTAGCACCCCAACATAAATAATCTTCAGTACCTGCTAATTCAATAATTTTAACGCGCTCTATACGCAGTGTTAAAGTTCCGCCTGATATATTCTTTACATCAAAGTCTTGATGCATATCACCTTCAGGTCCATCAATATTAACAACGGTTCCCGAAACATCCACATCCTCTCCTGTTAAAAAGATCTCGATTCCTTGTGCTTGCCCAGAGAAGGCTAGAAATCCTAAACTAAAAAGTGTAATTAATTTTCTCATGTCTTTAACTATTTAAACAAAAATACGATAATTCACTCATATATTATGCCAAAAATTGAGGTTTACGGCATATCATTATTTCTTATTCTTTAGGAATCCAAGCAACCACTAGCGTCTCTTTTCCTATTAAAGAACTATTGACACTCTAAAAGACGCAGATTAATCAATCAAAATTGCTTGAATACCTTGTTATGTTGTTTTTCCACCTCTGATTGAGTCAAAAATCATAACGAAGTAATAAATACAGCACGCTTAAGAAATCAATAATTGCCTAATATAAATATTGTTGTAGGTCGATAAAATTGCTATTTTTGAAGGACGATTCAGATTTGGTCTGATATTTGAAACACTCTTAGGAAAATATTAATTATGAAAAAAATAGGTATACTTTCAATTTTAGCGATCGCGTTTATCGGATCATTCTCGTTTGACAGCAGTAACAATGAAGAAGTAGGCAAAAAAATGCCTTCTGTTATGTTGGAGGATTTAGATGGCAACCAAATCAATTCAGCAGATATAACGAATGACGGCAATCCAATCGTAGTTTCGTTTTGGGCAACTTGGTGTAAGCCTTGCCGTTTAGAGTTGAATACTGTCGCCGAAGAGTTTGATGATTTAGTTGAAGAGACAGGTGTTAAATTAGTGGCTGTTTCGATTGATGATGAACGAAATAAAAGTAAAGTTCGCCCTGTAGTTGATGCAGCTGGTTGGGATTACTGGTGCTGCAACTGTTGAGTTCATTGACTACCCGCGCGAACGAGTGGCTCATGTGAACCTGATGGCTGGCAATTCTCAGAAAGAGATCAATGCATACCGCCGTGACTTTGCTCATATGTATGATCGCATTGTTGGCAGCCCTG
>JALQVX010000379.1 GCA_023263555.1 Crocinitomix sp. | reverse complement strand
GAGCAGATGAAGCAAAAAAGAACAAGATTCCAATGCAATTGGAATTAGACTTTATGCTTGGGTAAAAACCAATGCGATTGGGATCTACACTTCCTCCGGGGTCACTTTACACTCAACAAACAACAATTTATTTGATAACATTAATGAGTTTTAAATAAATCATCTCAACATCAAATATTTCTATTAATTCCACGGTTGATAAGTCTAAAGATTCAGGAGCCATTTTTTTTCTTAAATAGTCGATATTTGATTCACCCATAATAGTTATAGGTTCATTTAGCTTTTGTTGCTCTGCAATATAATCGCCCTGCAAATCTATCAAGGTTTCCAGTAAATCCATTGAAACCATGTCTTTTAATCTATCATCTAAATTTAGATAAATAGTTTTAGTAGCCTGTTGATCATCATATATTGCGTCCTCATAGATTTCATCAAGAGGAATTTTTATTGTGAGCGAATCTCCAGAAATTTCAATTGTCTCGGTTCTATAATTCATTTTTTTTTGTTCATCTTATACAAGATATGACTATTTTCTGCCCAACTGCCGTGTCTTCCTTAAAATCTTCAATATTGATAAAACATGGTTTGATTTTGATCCCGGCAAGGTCACAAAAAAAGTCTAACACCACTGGTGTTGGGCTTTTTTGTTTTATATGCGATTCTGAGCAACAGCTCAAGGGAGCAGATGAAGCAAAAAAGAACAAGATTCCAATGCAATTGGAATTAGACTTTATGCTTGGGTAAAAACCAATGCGATTGGGATCTACACTTCCTCCGGGGTCACTCTAGCGGAGAAATGGTTACAATTTGCGGAGTGAGTTTTCTACTGACTTTGACCAACATCTTAAAGATCAAGATCGTTTTATGTTTTATTATAATCATGAAAGGTATTTATGCCGGTTGCATGGTTTAACGCCTTTTGAAGTATTAGAAGGCCAAATTCCTTGTAAATCATGGTTTAAAAAAGAAATTCAAGAAGCTAAAGAGTTACGGATTATTGAAAATAGAAAATTTAATGTGTGTGAGAGTTTTTGTTAATTGGGGAACGTGTGTCTTGTTGTGAAAAATTAACGATAAAGTGGTGTATTCAATCGCTTTGGGAGATATTTTCAGATTAAAATTGTTGTGTGTTGCAATGGAACGGTTTTTAAGACTTCTGTTTTATATGGTTTGTCTTTTTTTAATCTAATTCCAAGGTTTTAAAGGGGTGTGCCAAAGTTGGAAGGGTTTTGTTGTGGTATTGTGGTTGCACCTCTGCGTCTCCACAAACGTTATACACTCCACAAACGTAAAAATCTCCTGCATTGATTTTAAAAATAGCGTAAATATTGTTTTATAAAATAAAACTATGGAAACGGTTTTCCTGTGATGCGCTTTTCAAATCCATTACAACTCGTGAAATGGCGCAGCAGGTAATTATAAACCACAAAAAAAGCCCTGACGATAAATGTCAGGGCTATCTTATCTATAAATTAAATTAACTCTCGTGTGTCGAACACTAATTTATACTGCTTGCGATTGGTAATAATTCACGTCCATCCATGATCCTCCATTGTAACATTCTTTACCTAATTGCGATAAATAATGTGTCGCTTGTCCACTTCTTCCTCCACTTGCACAGCACAACACATAGGGCTGAGCCAAATTATCAAATTCGTGAATTCTTTCTGGTATTTCTTGCAAAGGAATATTAATCGACCCTGCTACATGACCACCCATAAATTCGCCTTGTGAACGCACATCTATAATCGTTCCTTTTCTTTCTCTAATGATATTTTCTACACTCATGATTATTTCGTTTTAATTACAGTACAAAGTTCGGTATTGAAAAAAGAACCTTACGGAACATTTGTCACAGAAGGGTGAATTAGATCTAGTTGAATGCTTTTTTTGAAGTCGTTCAAGGACAATTACAACATTACTTAATCACGACCAAACGTGTTTTGCAATATCTATTTAACTTTGGGCTTTTAAGCATGATCGCCCCACGCCCTAATTAGTCGGTCGAGCAGCATAGAGGAGCAAACTTATTTTTAAACGAAGAGCATGTCTTTTTTTGCAACAGTATGGGAAGGAATAAAAGCGACGTCTATCGTTGAATGGCTGGCGGTAGCGTCAAGTATCCTTTATGTTATTCTTGCTGCAAAAAGATCAATCCTTTGCTGGTTCTTTGCGTTTATTGGATCTGCTCTTTTTGTCTACCTCTGCTTTATCGGTGAATTGTATATCGAATCGATTCTCCAACTTTTTTATGTGGCCATGGCGGTAGTTGGCTGGGTGACCTGGAATCATGCAAAAGCAGAAGAAGTCGTCCTTAAAAAATGGGATGGAAAAAAGCATGTCATCAATATATTAGCAAGTGGATTTGTCGCCGTTGTGCTTGGTTATCTCTTTGACAACTACACCAATCAGGCAAATCCTTATATAGATGCGTTTACCACAGTTTATAGTTTAGCTGCAACCTTTATGGTAACACAAAAAATAGTCGAAAATTGGCTCTATTGGATCATTATTGATTTGGTTTCAATATACCTCTATGCACAACGCGATTATAATTTAACAGCCATTCAATACGTCCTCTTTACCGTTTTAGCCATATTTGGATTCGTGGCGTGGCAAAAGGCCTATAAAAAGCAACTGCAATGATACGAATCGCTGTAACTGGACCAGAATCTTCGGGAAAAACAACCTTATGCGAATCGCTAGCCACGCATTTTGAAGTCGAATATATACCCGAATTTGCGCGAACGTACTTAGAAAAAACAAAGGGCAAATACACGCAGGTAGATTTGGATGAAATAGCGAAAGGCCAATTAAAAGCAGTCAATTCTTCTAAAAATAATGTTCTTATATCTGACACCGATTTCTCGGTACTCGAAGTCTGGTCACTTTACAAATACGGAAATGTATCTCCCCTAATTACAGCATTGGTAAGCGAAAACACCTTTGATTTACACATCCTTTGCACACCTGACATTCCTTGGGAAGAAGATCCTCTTAGAGAAAACCCCACCACACGTGATCTATTGTTTGAACACTACAAAGAATCACTTGAGAAATATGCCAAGCATTTCATCCTTGTTTCAGGCGGTCATTCTAACCGTTTAAAAAAATGCATTCAAATAATAGAGCATCTTCTAAAAAAATAATCTAACTTTGCAACGTCTTTAAGGGGTGTCCGTCAATGACGGACTGAGATTATACCCATTGACCTGATCAGGTTAGTACCTGCGTAGGGAAGTGATTAAATAACTAGATGTTAATTACATAGAGAATTGACCCCTTGTTCTTTGTATTTTATAAAAAAATATGAAAACAAGAATTTTAAACACAATTATCGGCTTGATCCTATTCATGCCATTCACAACATTTTCGCAATTCGCCATTAAGGGACAGGTAACAGGAACGGATGGAAAACCAATTCCCGGCGCGAAAGTGGAAATCCAAGAAACCTTTTTCAAAACCTATACAAATGATGATGGTAGGTTTACCTTTTCGAAATTGGATCCTGGCGAATACACGTTCAACATTTCTATGCTTGGTTTTACACCACACATTGAAACCGTCAAAGTAGAGCGCAGCGACAAGGAGTTATCCATTCAGTTAACCGAAGATTATAGGCTCATGGAGGAGGTAACGGTGGATGCCATTCGAGCAGGCACTAAAACACCCACAACCTATTCTGAAATTTCTCAACAAGAAATCGAGGAGAATAATTTCGGACAAGATTTGCCTTATTTACTAAACACCATACCTTCGACAGTTGTAACGTCAGACGCAGGAGCAGGAGTTGGTTATACAGGAATTCGTATTCGGGGTGTGGATCCAACACGAACAAATGTGACCATCAATGGAATTCCAGTCAATGATTCCGAATCACATAGTGTGTATTGGGTAAATATGCCCGATTTTGCATCTTCCGTCGAAAATATACAGGTCCAACGTGGGGTGGGAACATCTACGAACGGAGCGTCTGCATTTGGGGCGAGCATCAACATTAAAACAGATGATGTCAAACGAGAGGCTTATGGCGTTTTGGACAATTCATTTGGTTCGTTTTACACGGTTAAAAATACGATTCGAGCAGGAACAGGATTGATTAATAATAAATTTACGATAGACACACGCCTATCCCGCATTAGTTCAGGCGGATATATTGATCGAGCGGCATCCGATTTAAAATCATTTTACGTTTCAGGTGCTTGGATTGGTAAAAATTCATTGCTCAGAGCAACTGCATTTAGCGGGAAAGAAAAAACCTACCAAGCGTGGTATGGCACACCACAATCAGTCATCAACGGAAACCAAGACGAAATCAATGCCTACGCCGATCGTAATTATATTTTTGGCAGCGATAGAGATAATCTTCTAACATCAGGGAGAACGTACAATTTTTATACCTACGAAAACGAAGTTGATAATTACCAACAAGACCATTATCAATTACATTTTAATCATTGGTTTAATTCACGCATCACTTTTACGAGTGCCTTGCATTATACTCGAGGAAAAGGATACTACGAACAATATAGACCGGATGAAGATTTTGGCGATTATGGATTTGCGCCCCTAATCCTTACAACTGACACCATCACCACAACCGACTTAATTCGAAGAAGATGGTTAGACAACCATTTTTACGGTGGAGTATTCTCATTTTCTTACGACCATAAAAGGCTTAATCTAACATTTGGAGGTGGAGCAAATCAATATATCGGAGGTCATTACGGCGAAGTAATATGGACCGAGTTCGCATCAGACAGTCAAATTAGAGATCGCTATTATGATAATGACGCCAATAAGATTGAAGCAAATTCCTATCTAAAAGCGACCTACGGGCTAGGTAAAATCACCCTTTTTGGAGACCTTCAATACCGACATATTAACTATTCATTTGTAGGGATTGATGATGTAAGTGGCGATATTACAGCAGTTGACCAAACCGTGACCTTCAATTTTATCAATCCAAAAGCGGGATTCATGGTTGACTTTAATGAGCGAAACAACGCTTATTTTTCAGTTGCCATAGCCAACCGTGAGCCCATAAGAAGAGATTTTAGAGAAAGTACACCTGAAAATCGACCGCTTGCAGAAAACTTGGTGAATGCTGAATTAGGTTACCGTTATAAAGGTCAAAAATTAATGGTGAACGCAAATGGTTATTATATGCATTATACCAATCAATTGGTGCTCACTGGAAAAATTAATGATGTTGGTGATTATACCCGAACTAATGTCGATAAAAGTTACCGAGCAGGTATTGAACTTGAAGCAGGTTATCGCATCTTCAAAAAATTAAGCATTACAGGTAACCTTGCCCTTAGTGCAAATAAAATTGTCGCGTTCAATGAGTATGTAGACAATTATGATAGTGGAGGACAAGACACCATAGCTCACCGCAACACCGATTTGGCCTTTTCTCCAGCCATCATTGGAGGGATCGGTCTAAATTATCAACCGATAAAAAACATGAACATTAGCGTATATGGCAAACACGTTGGCGATCAATATTTAGACAATACATCTTCAGAAACACGCAAATTAAATGCCTATACGACAGTTAATTTTCAAGTGCAATACACCATAAAAGAAGTCTTGTTTAAAGAAATCACGTTGGGATTAATGGTGAATAACGTTTTTAACGAACTGTATGAAAACAACGGGTATACATGGGGATATATTTATGGTGGAGAACGCATTGTTGAAAATTTCTATTATCCACAAGCGGGAAGAAATCTGTTAGCTCGCGTAATTTTTAAGTTATAATTATCGATTTATCACAACATTTAAGTGTATGGAACCTAATAATGGAGGTTCTATACACTTGTTTTTATGGGGCATTTTCGTTTTACTGATCCAATGACCAACCATACTCGTTATATTTAACCGAATACCCTTCTCAAATTAATAGTCGCCCTCTAAAATTAGGAATAGCCCTAATTTATCCCTATCTATAGAGAACCATAGCTTCAACACGAAAGCCCTTTTGGGTTTTATACTGACCATGTTAGCCATGAAACAAAATGGAACAAATCAGAACGATTTGGCAAACGGTAATTACCGTATAGCAGAACAAGGTGAAAAGTGTGTAAACTAAAACATTTTTCCTCCACTATTTATCAGTCTGCCATAGGCACACTAAATTGGTCAGCGTACTATTCAGAACATTCTTTTTATAGCTTGTCCGTTGGGTAGCATAATGCGCGCCGTTGCCCTTTACAGATAGCCAAAGACAATACATATTATGAAAAAAGAAGAGAACAGCGATAAGCTCGCACAAAAAGATGCTAACGCAAAAAGCAAATTGCCCGGCTATCCAATCTATCCCGAAAATGAAGATATCTATCAACAGGGAAAAGAAGAAACAGCATTAGATCCGGAACAACCCTCAAAAAGAAAAACGCCGAACGAAAAACCAGGAATGCGAAACGAAAAAGATTTTACAACCGACAAGTCGGGGGATGATCTTGATGTTCCCGGTTCAGAATTAGATGACCAGCAAGAGCGCATTGGCAGTGAAGATGAAGAAAATAATTATTACAGTTTGGGTGGTGACAATCACAATGACCTAGATGAAGATAATAGATAATAAAAACTAAAAAAGAAAAGGATGATAGTTAAAATAAACATGGACAAAACATTGAGTGGTGAAGAAAGACAACACGACTATTTTCGTTCGAAAGTAGAAGATGAATTAAAACGATTTGAATCCCATATCACACGAATCGAAGTGTATTTAAAGGATGAAAATGGAATCAAAGACGGCTTCAACGATATGTCTTGTCTGCTCGAAGCGAGATTGGAAGGTAGACAACCAATTGCCGTATCCAGTCAAGCCGATACCATAGAACAAGCGCTATCAAGTGCGATAGATAAGATGAGAGCATCAGTCCAAACAATTATCGGTAAGAGTAAAAATCATTAAAGGATTAATAAGTACAAAAAATGGAAACAAAAAAAAACTTGGGTATTTGGATGGATCATTCAACCGCTCATCTCATTGATTTAGAGGTTGAAGACAGTCGTAGATCAATTCATTCAAAATTTGACTTTAACACAAGAGGTGAAGCCTTGAGTAAAAACGAAAACTTAATGCATAACAAAGAGCAGCAAATGCATGAAGCCTATTATAAAAAAATTGGTGAACGCATTTTAAATTATGATCATGTGCTGTTATTTGGACCTACGCATGCCAAATCAGAACTCCATAACTACTTGGAAAAAGATTTACATTTTGAGAAGATTAAATTTGATATTGAAGGAGCGTATAAAATGACCAATAATGAACAAGACGCTTTTGTGAGGAACCATTTTGAAAAAGGATAGCATTCATCTATCCTTCAAAATCTTCATACCATTTAAAATAGGTTTGTAATATATCCTTTTTTTCTTCTCGAATGAACGAAAGATAAGCCCTCGCCACCGGTGACAGTTTTTTGGCTGAATTGTAAATCAATCGCCAATCTGTTTTCAGTGGCAGGTTTTTCTTAGGCAAGATAAAGAGGCGCTCATTGATAATTTCATCCTTAATTCCGATTATAGGTAGAATCGAATACCCCAACCCTGCAATTACGGCTTGCTTAACAGCCTCATTTGAGGTCAACTCTAACTTTTTACGTGTTTTTGAGGATGTTTCGGAAAAATAGCGCTCCATTTCCGCCCGTGTCGCTGAACCCTTTTCACGATAAATAAGCGGTTTATTTTTATCAAATTTTGGCTGATTACCAATTAAGTATAATCTATTCTCAAGTAGTCGTTCTTCCTGCACATCTATGTCGTCAGGTACCACAGATACCAAAGCGAAATCAATCTCATTATTTTTAATACTCGCTAGCACTTGCGATTTATTGGTCACATCCAAAACCAAATCCACACCTGGATATAATTCCAAAAATTTAGACAAGAAATAAGGTATTACATACTTACCTGTAGACGCCGCGGATATCTTTAATCGTCCAGTCAAAAGTCCTTTGTATTCTTGCGTTTTATAATTGATTTCTTCCAATTGGTCGAGTGTCTTCTCTACAATTTCACCAATTTCTTTACCGAAATCAGTGACATATAGCTTTCTTCCTATTATTTCCGTTAGTGGAATGTCAAATTGATCCTGAAAATTTTTTAGCTGAATGGAAACCGCTGGTTGCGTCATAAACAACTCCTCTGAAGCCCTTGTTATACTCTTGGTTTCTAGGACTTTTAGAAAGATCTTCAATTGATGAATAGTATAGTTCATAAAATACTTTTATGTTTTTCATTGTAAATATAAATAAAAATATATGAATTATTCCACTTTACTTTGCACCGTTAAATGATTAAACAAACCACTATGATCGAAAACAGTTCACTCCTTATTTTTTTACTTCCGATTGCTGCATTATTTGGTGTAGCTTTCTTATCAGCAAGCGCAGCTCGGTTGCCAATACTCATCAACATAGCCAAACTTGCACCTGTACTCGGCATATTAGCATCAACAGCTGGACTCGTCTTATTGATGCAAAACCCACTCATTGAAACCAGCACGCTAGGCATAGAAGAATTAGGATTCTCTCTACGAATTGACGCACTGAGTTTAATCATGTATGCCATGGTTTCTATCATAGCACTTGTTGTTGTACGCTTCAGTATTAACTACCTCAACGGTGATCCAAATCAACATAAATTCATGGCGAAACTTGCCATTACAATTGCTTTTGTTCAACTACTCGTCTTATCGGGCAATCTCTTTATGCTCTTTGTAATTTGGGTAGCCACAAGTATTTCCCTTCATCAATTACTCATCTTCTACCCCAACCGATTCAAAGCTAGAATTGCTGCGCGTAAAAAATTCATCCTCGCTCGTCTTGGAGATGTAACCTTGCTTTCCGCTTTAATTCTGCTCTACTCAGCATTTAGTACGGGGAATTTACAGCTCATTTTTAATCAGATTCAGAATGTACAAGCTGCTGAATTCAGCACTCAGTTGGAAATTGCTACGCTTCTACTTGTGCTTACCGCAGGACTGAAATCGGTGCAACTTCCTTTTCATGGTTGGATTTTGGAAGTGATGGAAACACCCACACCTGTTTCAGCCTTACTCCATGCCGGATTATTGAACGCAGGACCTTTTTTAATGATTCGCTTTGCTTACCTCTTCGACGTAGTGAGTTTCGCGCCAATTGCACTTTTTGTGATGGGGGCTTGCACTGCGCTATATGGCGCCTTAGTTTTTACAACACAACCAACGATCAAAACTGGCCTTGCTTACTCGAGTATCGGTCACATGGGGTTCACCCTCATGCTTTCGGGAATGGGTCTGTATGCCGCTTCGCTTCTACATCTTGTCGCACACTCGTTTTATAAGGCGCATGCATTCTTATCTTCTGGAAGTGTTGTGGACAACGTTCAAACAAACAATGCAGCAAGCTCCATACGACAAGGGAATGCGGGAAAAATAATTGTCGCCTTCATCAGTTCACTTCTCATTTATACTTCAATTGCCCTGATCTGGAGCAACTTCGTCGAACTCCCCCTTCAACTCCTGCTCGTCGGTGGTATCCTCTTTACAGGCATACTCAGTCTCCTCATTAACACCCTAGACGCTAACAATAATTGGATGGCAATCATCAAACTCCTTGGCAGCACCTGCTTAGTTGTCATCTCATTTTTCGTCCTCGAAGAATTGATGCGAATTACACTAGGAAACCAAATCCCTCTCTTAGCAGAGCAAACAACGATCATGCTCTACCTCATAAGTTTAACACTTGGACTCTTCTTTACCCTTGTCGCATGGCAAGCTATAATGCCTTTTATTCGGAGTAAGAAACCGACCTCAAAACTGGGAGTCCATATTCGAAATGGTTTTTATCTCAATGTCCTTTTCGATCGCATGATCAGCTCACTTAATTATAAAAATTAGTTCTTCCTCTCAGATAAAATTAATCAAATCTCAACCGCTAACACCAGGTCTATGAATCCTACAAAATTAAAAAATATTATACTCGCAACTTGTAAAAATGTGGCTCCTGTTTGGCCAATAAAAAACACAGTAGCCGTTAACCCTTTCCTTGGTTTTTCAGATAAATCCTTCTATCATACAACACGAATTTTAGCCGAACGGTCAGGAATCAATACAACAATGAGTTTAGATTTTTACCTCGAGAGAATTAAACTCAATGAAATTTCTACGGAGGATCTAGGCGCCGCCTTAATCAAAAATGAAAAACCTTTTCACACCCCCGCTTCTTTCCTTTCAAAAACAGAACAACTGAGAACAGAACCGATCATTGAGGAAGGATTCAAAGTAAAAACTATTACAGATCTCTCACATGACCTAACAGGAAAAAATTGGAACGACTTCATGGTGGACAAAATATCGACATGGGCTTCGGCTTACTATGACGATCATCAAGCCTTGTGGAAAACTGTAGATGGATCGCTCGACTTATTCAGCGCGTGGAAGGAAGAAGCTTCAGTTGATTTAGCGACTGAGATCATGGGAATCAAACACTTTAGAGCTAATCTTAAAGATTTATCAGAAGACAGTTTAATCACCTCATCCTTTATCATCCATAAATTAGGTTTGACCGAGGAGACGCTTGAAATATACCTCCACACCCTATTGCTTAAAATGCTGGGCTGGTCATCATACACAGCTGGAATGGATTGGCATAATAACCTGTATAATGAAAACTCGCATCACCTCTCCTCATTCTTAACCATCCTATTAGCATGGGAGTACTGCCTGTTTGAAAGCATGAAAGCCAAAGGAATTGCTACGAGTTGGAGTGCGTACAAAACAAAACTCATCCAACATGAAGAAATTGGATCCATTGACGAACACCTCGAAACACGCATTATTTTGCAAGATGCTTATGACTTTGCGTGTGAGCGACAGCTGAAGGCTAAGTTTGAAAAGAATACAAAAGACACAACGGAATCACAGCGACCAAAAGCACAAGCGGTTTTCTGCATTGACGTCCGATCTGAAGTGTACCGCAGAAACCTTGAACAGGCGAATGCGCAAATAGAAACAATTGGATTTGCAGGATTCTTCGGCTTCCCCATAAAATACATCCCCCTCACTCATGCAGAAGGTAAAAATCAATGCCCCGTTCTTATTCCTGCAGGACCGGTTGTGCGAGAAGCATTTAACGATAATGAAAAGGCAGCCGCAACACGAACAACAAAACACCAAGTTTCTAAAACATGGAAAAAATACAGTGCCGGTGCAATCACATCCTTCGGGTTTGTGAGTACAATGGGCCTTTTTCGACTCCCAAAATTGATCGGTAACTCCTTTCATTTGACCCGACCGGTAGCCGATCCAAACAAAGACGGACTATCAAAATTTATAGATAAGGGACGAAAATTAGATCTTTCTGGTATCACATTAACCGAAAAAATAAACATGGCCGCAGGCGCACTAACGGCTATGGGATTAAAAAACAAAATGGCCCCGATTGTTCTTATCATAGGACACGGATCAACCTCTGTCAATAATCCACATGCTTCAGGATTGGACTGCGGAGCATGCGGTGGACATTCTGGCGAGATAAATGCCATGACAGCAGCAACTATTCTCAACGATCATCAGGTGAGGAAGGGATTGATTTTTGAAAAAGGAATCAACATACCAGAAGACACCTATTTTATTGCAGGAAAACACGACACAGCAACAGACGAAATACAGTTGATTGGAATAAACGATTTGGACGGCAAAGCACAAGCGCAACTTACAGAAATCGAAGATGCGCTTATAACGGCAAGTAGTGAAACGAGAAAAGAACGTGCTTCACGATTTGGCATAGCCCCAAAGGATGCAGATAAATTAATCTTCGAGAAAAGTAAAGACTGGTCACAAATACGACCTGAGTGGGGATTAGCAGGTTGTAATTCTTTCATCATTGCACCGCGCCACCGGACAGCAAGCATTAACCTCGAAGGAAAATCGTTCCTCCACTCATACGATTGGATGAGTGATGATGAATTTAAAATTCTCGAAACGATTATGACCGCACCTATGGTTGTTACAAGTTGGATTAACCTTCAATATTATGCGAGTACAACTGACAATGTGAGATTAGGTTCGGGCAATAAAACCTTACACAATGTGACGGGCGGAATTGGGGTCTTAGAAGGTTCTGCGGGTGACTTGCGAATAGGATTACCGCTTCAATCGGTACATGATGGTAAAAATTACCAGCATCTCCCACAACGATTAAATGTAATCATAGAAGCTCCAATTGAGGCGATTACTGCCATCTTAAAAAAACATGAATCCATCAGAAATCTTTGCGATAATTCTTGGATTACTATACTGAATCTAGAATCAAACGGAAAAATAGGAAAACGCTACTTAGGGAATTATAAATGGGAAGACGTTAATGCAAATTCCATTAATCAAAAATCAAACACACTTATAAACTTTTAAACTTCTACTTATGACAACAAAAACAATTAGCATCAACGAATTTGACCTAGAAGTATTCAAATCGAAAAGTATGATTTTCAAACTTATTGATGATCAAATCAATAATTACAATCTTCAATTTTTGAGAGAATGGGAGAGAAATCATTCCATATCTTCTGAAGGTAAAAATGCTAAAGTAAAGGCGTTAGAAGCTAAAAAAGCCGAAATTCAAGCTCTTTTTGACGAATGTGAGTCGAACAATACCATGGTCGATTTTAATATTTCGATTGACGTGAAGATGAAAACTCCAGCGCGCGACTTGGCATCATAACACGACCAACAACAACACATAGAATGAAACTTTTTCACCAACGCAACATAGTCATTGCAACCATGCATGAGAAAGAAGTGGTTATCGCTCCTTTGTTGGAAAAGAGTTTCAAGATGAAATGTGCCGTTCCCACACAATTAAATACGGACCTCTTAGGTACGTTCTCTGGCGAACGAGAAAGAAAGGATAGTCCAATAGCTGCAGCCCTCAAAAAATGTAATCTTGCTATAGATGAGATAGGATATGACTTAGCTATTGCCAGCGAAGGATCCTTTGGCGCTCATCCCTATTCCTTTTTTTCTCGCGCTGATGAGGAAATCGTGGTCTTGCTCGATCGGAAAAATAAAATTGAAATCGTTGGAAAAGCATTGAGTACCGAAACGAATTTTGATGGCAAAGTCATAAATTCACTTGTTGAAGGGCTTGAATTTGCAAAGCAAGTTCACTTTCCATCTCACGGATTGATTATTAAGGATAAAAAAGAAGCCCCAACAACCATTTACAAAGGAATTATCAATCAATTATTATACGAAGAATTGATTGAAAATATGCTCGACACCCACGGACAAATTTGGGTTGAAACGGATATGCGCGCCCTGTTCAATCCCACACGCTTAAAAATCATTGAACAAGCAACAGTCAACTTAATTGAGAAAATGAAAAGTCATTGCCCAGCTTGTGATACGCCTGGTTATTGGATTGTGGATCACAAGCCCGGATTACCCTGCGACCTCTGTCATTCGCCTACAAAATCGACACTTGCACATATTTACGGTTGCCTCAAATGCGACTATAAGGATGAAATAAAATTTCCAAACAAAAAAACGGTAGAAGATCCTACGTTTTGTGATTATTGCAATCCCTAATTAGCAATACAAGACACCCTTCTCGTGACAACCTCACTTCAAATAAACCACCTTCCGGTTCACAAATTCGAGGAGACCATCTTTTGATAATTCACGGCCATAACCCGAATATTTTGTTCCGCCAAAAGGTAAACGTGGATCGGATTTTACAAGTTCATTGATGAAATAGGCACCATCACTAACGAAGGAAGCCATTTCCAGTGCTTTTTCGGTATTTTTGGTACAAACGGTAAGACCTAAACCAAAGCGTGATTGATTGGCCAATTGGAACGCTTCTTCGATTGTTTTAACTTTAATCATAGCAGCCAAAGGTCCAAAAGTCTCTTCTTTAAAAGCTGGCATAGAAGGATTTACATCAGTCAAAATAGTAGGTTGATGATACGCACCGTTTTGTTCACCTCCCCTGACTAATGTGGCACCAAGCGCAATTGAATCGCGAATTTGACGGTTTAACGTATCGGCCAAATCTTGCCGTGCCAATGGACCTAATTGTGTGGTGTCATCTTGCGGATCACCTGAAACGAGTTCGTCTAGAGCGACTGTAAATTTTGAAATAAATTCGTCATAAATCCCTTCCAATAAAATGAAACGCTTTGCTGCAATACAACTTTGACCACCGTTAAGCATTCTGGCTGTTAATGCCGTTTTAACAGTGGCATCAAGATCGGCATCTTCCCAAACAATAAAGGCATTATTACCACCCAATTCAAGCACCGATTTTTTGATGTACTTACCCGCCAATGAAGCGACGGACGAACCGGCCTTTTCACTCCCCGTGAGTGAAACAGCTTGCACGGCATCATGCGCAATGATTTGTTCGGTTGTATCGTGATGAACAATTAAATTCTGGAAAACACCAACAGGAAAGCCAGCTTTGAGAAAAACTTCCTCAATTAAAGTAGCACATCCAAAAACATTAGATGCGTGTTTCAGCAATGCGGTATTCCCCGCCATCAAGGTTGGTGCCGCAAATCGAAAAACTTGCCAAAATGGAAAATTCCAGGGCATAATTGCAAAAATTGCTCCGATTGGATCGTGGCGAACAAAACTTTTTTGCGCTTCTGTTTCAATGATTTCATCCGCCAAAAAAGAAGCAGCATTGGTTCCATAATAATCGCAAACCCATGCACACTTCGTTATTTCATTGCGTGACTCGGTAATCGGCTTCCCCATTTCCAGCGTAATCATCAGGGCATATTCCTCTCGATTAGAACGCAGAACCTCTCCGGCTTTTACCATCAACGTGGCACGGTCCTCAATCGAGACGTTTCTCCACGCACCAAAAGCTTTATTGGACTGCGCTAACTTTGCTTCTAATTCATCAGAAGTCAGTCCCTTGTATGATCCTACTTCTTCCCCATTAAAGGGGTTGATACTTTTAAACTCCATCTGCTTCACTCATTTTTTTATGTCCTTTGAAGATACACTTCTTTTCTCGATTGACCTTCAAAAATGAGCAGCTAATTCCCGCAATTTCCTTTTGCACTGTTCACTATTGCATCAAACTCGGCGGTAGAAAGGTATTGCGGAACATAGGTCTCACCCAAGCCATCCAATTTTGAAATAAATGAGCGCAGGTGATTCCTTGACCCACACGTTAAAACATCATACACACCAATCAAATCTGGATTCACCGAATTCGCATACAAGGTTTCGATATCGTGAATATCCAAATCTTCAATTGTCGCACCAACTTTTAAGGCATGCACCAAAGAACTGTCCGCAATTGCAATCAAATTTCCATACAAGGTTTGAAGAGCTGCGTTTTGAAACACACCAACATCAAGTCCATCAATCGGATTTGTAATACCATACTTCACCAACACCACTTCTACTTGATCCATATGACTTTGTTCGCTAGAGGTGATATTATTAAAAATCATCTCCCCGTATTTTTCATAGGCAAAGACATAAACATCATGCGCCAATTTTTCTTCTTGAATCAAGTACACCAAATCCGTTTGCTCCTGAGCTGTTAAGTCCGCTACTTGTTCTTCTTTTTGACAGGCTGCAACTCCCAATAAAATCGCAACTGCCACTATTCCTCCATTTTTCATATCCTTCTGTTTTAATTTTTTATTAAGGTAAGGAGAGTTTGAGGAAGGGATTGTGAGGTTTGTTACTTGGGGGATTTTGGAAGAGCTGATCGATCTTCCCCTTTCATACCCATTTTAACGGAGAGTCGTTCTTTTTCTACATTGGCCGTTTCACACCCTTGTTAGTGCGGGC
>JALQVX010000348.1 GCA_023263555.1 Crocinitomix sp. | reverse complement strand
GTACAATATGGCGGGTAATGTGAGTGAGATGGTTGCAGAAGAAGGCATGACGCACGGAGGCAGTTGGCAAGATCCAGGTGCCTATTTGCAAATCTGCGCACGGCAGTTTTACACAGGTAAAAATTCAGCGTCAAGTTCGCGTGGATTTAGAGTTGTGATGGAGGTACTCGCGTATTAGCTAATCTTATTGAAACGCCTACTTTTCTGGCCACTTTAACGGGCTGTTCGCTATAGTTCCCCCACACTTGTCGGTTCAGCTAAACCTTGCTCAAGCTTCCGCTGGTCGCTCGTCAAGGTTAAGTTTCACAACGCCAATTTGTGGGGAAAGCTGCCGCTTCCATCCCTAGTGGGGCGCGATTGACGCTTTAATTGTGGTTGAGCGAAGGATGAATATCCTTCGCAGCGAGGGTACTCGAATTCTAGCGATTTTCTGTCAACCTTCATTCTCTTGTACTTTATAGAAATCAGCAATTCAAAGAATGATTATCTTTACTCAACTAGCAGTTTAACCTACAGTGAGTAATTACAAATCGAGCACAACCCTTTTATTGCTATTCCTTTGCTTTTTCAATCAAGCGTGGACGCAAGTTGCTGTGCCTACCATCAACCTAAACACCTTTAAATGGGGACTCAAAGATAGTGCTACCAACGCGATTATACTCGAGGCAAAACTTGATTATATCATGGAGTTCCACAAAGGAATTGCCATTACACGCTCGAACAATTTATACGGTTTTATCAATGAAGCGGGAGCAACAATTGCTGAACCTATTTATACCCGTTGCTTTTGGGTAAATGACAGTCTCTTACTTGTGCAAAAAGAGGACCTCTTTGGTTTAGTGAATGCCGCAGGAGAAGCGGCCATCCCATGTGTTTTTTCTGCTTTAGATGTCTACGACCACTATGTTGTCGTTAACAACAGTGAACATTGCGGAATCATAGATTTAAACGGAAATATTATCATCCCCTTTCAATACGAAGAAATTCTACCCGAACGCAATCCACTGGGGGGAATGCACTTGGATAAAACACGCGTCCGCGTTCGAAGTGTAGACGGAATCGGTGTCATTGATTATTCGAATAAAACGATCGTTCCTACCCGTTTTGAAACCGTTCGTTTATGGCCAGAAGGTTTTATTTTAATCTGGGAAGATGGCAAAACGGCCTTGCTCAATAATCTCGGTCAAATCATTATTCCTCTAGGTAAATTTTCATTTTCAGAACCACCTTCGGGAGGGTATATTATGGCAGAAAAAGAAGGTCTATTTGGATTTATCAATACACAGCAAGAAGAACTGATCCCATTTAACTACCAAGATGCGCATGCCTTTCAAAACGACTTTGCCACCGTCAAAAAGGACTCACTTTGGGGACTTATTAATAAAAAAAATGAAGTAGTCTTACCTTTTGAATATGATCGTCCAATCTTCTTTTACAATGGCATTGCTCGGGTAGCAAAGCGAATAAATGGCATGTCTAAATGCGCCTATATGAATGCTGAATTGAAAAAAATAACAGCCTTCGAATTTGATGAGGGCACTCAATTTGAGAACGATTATGCCCAGGTTCGAATCGGAACAAATTGGGGAATCATTGATAAAAATGGCGTTAAAATTGTTCCCGTTAATTATGAAAAAATTGCAGTTCGCTACGGTTATGTTGTCGTTTCAACAGCAGAAAAATATGGCCTTTACGACTTAGATGGAACACTGATTTTGCCTAATACTTACAGCTTCGTTTACCCCACACGCGACGATCCCTTTATTATGGTTCGCATAGGACGTATGTATGGTTATGTCAATCACAATGGTAAAATTGTCCTTCCGTTGAGCTACGAAAACGCGCGCAACTTTGCGCATGGAAGAGCAACCGTTTTAGAAGACGGAGAATCATTTGAAATTGACCGCGAGGGCAAACGAATTGGATCTTAAGATTAAAGTCGCCTACCTCCCCTTCAAAGCAGGCACTATTTCTTTCCCCATCAACTCAATGGCTTGCATCAATTTTTTGTGATCCGACAGCGCATCCATTTGTAGGGTGATTCTTGAAAGTCCTCCCAATGCTTCACTGTGTCTTAAAATTTTATCCGTAATTTCCTGTGGTTCGCCGACTAATAATGCTCCAGTCCACCCATTTTGTACATCAAAACCAGCTTTGGTAACAGGGGCAAATCCTCTTTCTTTTCCGATTTTTGTAAACATTTCAGCATAACTCGGAAAGAAATCAGCAACGGCTTCTTGACTGGTTTTTCCAACATAGCCCAACGAATGCAAGCCCACTTTCAACGTTGATTCGTCGTGACCTGCTTGTTTACCTGCCTGTTTATACAAATCAATCAATGGTCGAAAACGGTGTGTTTCGCCGCCAATAATCGCTACCATTAAAGGCAAGCCCATTTCGCCCGCACGAATGAAAGAGGCTGGTGTTCCGCCAACGCCCAACCAAATTGGTAATTTTTTCTGCAGCGGACGCGGATAAATTGCCTGATTGTGCAAAGCCGGGCGGAATTTCCCCGACCAATTGACACGTTCTTCCTCCCGAATCTGAAGTAATAAATCGAGCTTTTCTTTGAACAAGGCGTCATAATCATTGAGATTCAAACCGAACAATGGATAGGCTTCCGTAAACGATCCTCTGCCCGCCACAATTTCCGCACGACCGTTCGAAATTAAATCCAAGGTCGCAAAATTTTGAAAAACCCGCACAGGATCGGCAGCACTCAAAACAGTCACAGCACTCGTCAACCGTATATTTTTTGTAATAGATGCAGCCGCACCCAAAATCATTGTGGGTGCCGAATCCAAAAATTCTTTTCTATGATGCTCCCCAATTCCGAACGAACATAAACCCACTTGATCCGCCAAAGCAATTCGCTCCAACAATTCACGCATTGCCTTTGCTCCGTCTCTTCCTTGTTCGGGCATGGCCACAAAACTATCTATTCCTATTTCCATTTTTTCTCGTTTAATGATTTCAGCCGACCAGTTGCGATCAATTCGTTGCGCGCATTTCCGCCATCAGCTGCTCCTCTTTACTCTTTTTAAGAAAGATCAAATTTCACCATTTAAGAACACTTAAGCATTGATATAGATCAAGAAATAAGCAATACGCTATTTTTCCAAAAGCGCCGCCCTCACCCGACTCAAAGCCTCAGGTGTGACACCCAAATAAGAAGCGATCATCCGTTGCGGAACGCGTTGAATAATATTGGGATAAGTTTTTACAAAATGTTCATACCGCTCAGCCGCTGGTGAACTCATCAACATAATAATGCGGTTTTGCAGGGTATTTAAACGCTTGATAATCGGTTTAAAATCGATATGTTGGGCTGATTCATTTTTTTCGGACACTTCCAAAACAGCATCCTCCAAGGCATCTATATACAAACTACACGGAAAAGCAGGATCGCAATTATCAGTAATAATCCAACCTTCAGGAGCAAACATAAAGACATGTTCTTTGCCTTTTTCGTCAATAGAATAACTCCGCAATAAACCACTTTGAACCCGATAAACCTTCGTATTCAAATCTCCTTTCCGTTGCAGGATCTCTCCTTTTTTAACCTGTATTATTTTCACTCCTTGCAGTTTATTTTATGCTGATTGCTAAAAATAGGGATTATTTCGGGATTGAAAATCATTCCTCATCATACACCAAAATTGGCGACAAATCATTCTCCTTCGCAAATTCAATCAATTGAAAAATCGCCTCATAATGCGCCATTCTATTCCCTTCAATTTTTATTTTTTCAACCGAATTTTCTTCCGCATGAATCGCCTTTAGTAAAACCTCAGCTAGTTCATCATAGGTATATTCGTTCTCTTCAAAAATATACTTATCCTCCGCATTTACTAGCTCCCTTATCACCGTTTGATCGGGTTCAAACCCATCTGATTTAGGCGCGGGAAGGTCTACTGGAATTGGGGCAGGCACGCTACAGGCCAATAATTTCTGTTCACATTCAGAACAATCTTGGGCGCAGGCTGCTAAAATAAGTCCAACAAAAATGATGAAATATTTTTTCATAGTCTATGACGTAGTGTTGCACAATAAACGCAAAAAAGTGCAAACGAAGTTCGTATTATTCTTTTTTTGACCACTTTAACGGGCAGTCCGCTATAGTTCCCCCGCACTTGTCGGTTCAGCTAAACCTTGCTTGAGCTTCCGCTGGTCGCTCGTCAAGGTTAAGTTTCACAACGCCAAATTGCGGAGTAAGCTGCCGCTTCCATCCCTAGTGGAAGTGCGATTAATCGCTTTGATTTTGGTTTGGCGAAGGACTGTGTCTGACTATTGGCTGACGAATATCCTTCGCAGCAGGTTAAATTTTGGATAGGTGAAGGACTTTGATTTACTGATGGTTCATGAGTCAATTTTTAATTATCACACAATAATTTTGATCTTTCATTGTTAATAATGACTTATGAAATTTTTTACAGGACTCATAGGGCTATTTATCGCTTCAGGCACTGTTTCGGCTCAGGACGTTGCTAGCTCCTCAACATCAAATTACATAAATACGTCAGTACCCTTTCTGCAAATCGCAACAAACGCCAGAGCACTTGGAATGGGAGAAGCGGCGGCAGCTTCGTCAGGAGACGCGTATTCAATACATTGGAATACATCCAAACTTGCTTTCACATCTAAAAAAACTGAAGTAGGTGTCTCGATATCGAATTGGCTCGAAGGATCGGTCAATGACCTGAATTATTTAAACTTTAGCGGTTATACCAAATTAGATAAGCGTCATACGTTAAGTACTTCTATTACCTATTTTGGTATTGGAAATACTCTAAATCCATATGGCACATTTAACCTACGAGAATATGAATTTACCGGGGGCTACGCGTTTCAGTTAACTGATCGAATTGCACTTGGTATAAATTTGAAAGGTATTTATTCGAATTTACCCAAGCAAGTAATGGGTACGTCAACCCAAGAAAAATTAACGGACTGGGCTATAGCGAGTGATTTATCGTTGATCTACATCAATGATGAAATTTCTTTCAAGAAATGGCCCGCTCAATGGTCAATTGGGATAAACATTTCAGATCTTGGGAATAAGTTAAATTATACAAATGGTTCTAATCCTATGTCTCTACCCACAAATCTAAAAATTGGAACGGCCTACGAAATTGACTTTAGGCATCAAAAACGTTTATGTCTTGCATTAGATTTTAACAAACTATTAGTTCCAACCCCTCCAGTTTATAACCAAAATGGTATGATAATAGCAGGAAAAGATCCCAATACAGGTATAGCCAAGGGGATTACACAATCTTTTTATGATGCTCCTGGAATTGTAATTGAAAAAAATGCAGGAATTGAAACAATTCAAAAAAATAGCAGACTAAAAGAGGAATTAAATGAAATTATGATTGGAGGAGGCTTGGAGTATGTCGCCAATAATTGGTTTTTGGCACGCTTTGGATATTTTTATGAGCATAAAAGTAAAGGGGAACGGCAGTATTTTACATTGGGCTTTGGATTAAATATAAGAGATAGAGCAGGAATTGACTTTTCTTATTTACTCCCAATTACGGAAAGCAACCTCTTGATTCCAAGTTCAAGACTGTCCATAAATTATTCTTTTTAATTGGTTGGGAAAATAATTAATTCGAATTCGTCGTACAAAAACTAGTCCTCTAATTACAGTTAAATTCAACTAGATAACGCTCTTAATAAAAAACAATAAGGCGAATCCGTTGAAACGTATTAATCCAATCAAAAACCTTCAAAAGCAATAGCGCAAGCATTCAGGTTAATGACAGGTTCTCAAAAATAGGATTTTAAAAAATGAGTGAGGTGCAAATGGTTTATGAAAATGGGTGCGATAAATATCGCTTTGATTGTGGTTTGGGGAAGGATGGATATCCTTCGCAGCGGCTAAGATGATCACATTTATTTTCTTTTAACACTTTCTGTTCTTTTTTTCTTGTCAATCTTTCGACGGCGCTCAAGACAAGCAAAGAACCAAAAAAGGACCTCTGGCAGAGCCTGCGACTTGCAAGATTTAATAGTAATCGATTGGTCCACGATCTTCTCATTTAAAAATAAATGAAAGGAAAAATCCTTGAAGAATTACTACAAATTTTCACTATTATCAAAAATGTAAAGTTGACCCAAATTTAGAGTTGTTTTATAGGTGGTCGTTTTCTATAGATTACCTAAAATTTATTTAAATCCCCAACTTTTGGACTTGATCCGTTTTTTATTCTTCTATCCTTTTCGTTAAGTCCATTCTCTCGTGCAGCACCCTTGTAATTTCCACATAGTCGTTGTTTACAGTTCGGTAAAAAATGATGTGACGATTTGATTTCATTCCAAGTAATTTTTCAGCAATGCCGTCGTAATTCTTACCTAAATCTGGATTATCAGCAATTTCTTGGCAGTTTGAAACGATCAATTCATAATATTTGTCCGCCTGTCTTTCTGACCAAACTTCAAAGGTGTAATCCCATATTTTCGATAAGTCCTCAACAGCTTTTTTTGTCAATTTAAATTGCGCCATTCGAATGCTTTTTCGCCTTTAGAGATTCTAAATGCTTTTTCGGGTCAAAATCGTGTGCAATTCCGCTATCAACGCCTTCTTGAATTGCATTTTTTAGTGCAACTAACTTATTCTCTTCTTCTTCTAAAAGTCTTAAACCCGCGCGAATAACCTCGCTAACATTTTTAAAACGTCCTTCATTTACGCGACCCTGAACAAATTGGTCAAAATAATTTCCTAATGATACAGATGTGTTCTTACTCATTTTAATCCCTTTTATTCAAATATACCAATAATTGGTATATTTTACAAATTACCACTCTATCTCAAATGAAATTATGTATGAATGATAAACAACTTTCGTATAACTTTTATGATGCTTAGTTCGTTCATTTTTCATTCCATTCTATAGAAGTATTCAAGAGAACGGAATGAAAAAAGTATGCGATAAATATCGCTTTGATTGTGGTTGGGCGAAGGAATGATATCCTTCGCAGCGTTTTGTGTTTGACTGCTGGCTAATTATATCCTTCGCAGCGGATGTATAAAAATGGGCGCGATTCATATCGCTTTGATTGTGGTTGGGCGAAGGATCAATATCCTTCGCAGCGGTTGTCTAACGGTTAATTT
>JALQVX010000318.1 GCA_023263555.1 Crocinitomix sp. | reverse complement strand
GGCATTGCCCTTAAAAACGGAACGTTAAGAAAAATGAGTTCCTTATTGGATTCTGCAGTATTCCCGGGTAGCCAGGGTGGACCATTAGAACACGTTATTGCTGCCAAAGCTGTTGCGTTTGAAGAAGCCAATTCAGAAGGTTATAAAGTCTACATGAAACAGGTTGTAGCCAATGCACGAAAAATGGCCGCTATCTTCATGGAAAAAGGCTATCATATCATTTCTGGCGGAACAGATAATCACTCTATGTTAATTGATTTACGTTCGAAAGGACTAAACGGAAAAGATGCTGAAAATGCATTGGGCGAGGCCGGCATCACTGTGAATAAAAACATGGTACCTTTTGACACCGAATCTCCTTTTGTAACATCAGGAATTCGTGTTGGAACAGCTGCTATCACAACACGTGGAATTAAAGAAGATAAAATTGAGCAAATAGTTGATTTAATTGACAGAGCACTCATGAATAAAGACAACGAAGAAGTACTTAAGCGAACAAAAGAAGAAGTTCACAGTTTAATGAGTGGATTACCATTATTTACGTGGTAACGGTTTCATAAATTTTACGGAAAAGGTCGTGAGTTTCACGGCCTTTTCTTATTTTGTAATGTATGATTACAATTTCGAAAATACTAAAAATTACGCTCGTACTGATCAGTACTACAAACGTTGCTTTTGCGCTATTCACAGAAAAATCAGTTTCCATTGGATTAGGTTCAGCTTATAATTTCTTACCAAGCACAGAAAATGGGTATAATACTTTCGGACCAAGCTTTTATTTAGATTTCAGTCTTGGCAAAAGTTTAGAAAATAAATTTGTAGCCCAATTGCAATACACAAAATTTCAACCGTATAAAGACACTATCTACAGGAAGGACGATTCAGATCCCTATTATTCAAAAGTTTATGATTTAGAAGGCTATTATTCGCAACTTTCACTCGGTGGTGCGTGGCAACATAATTTTGTAACCGATCAGAAGAATACAATCTTCTTTGAATTAGGTTCTTCTATGACATGGCTGAAAAGCGAATTATATGGGGTAATCCTCTATAATGAACCTGGATCTAAACCAATGATTGCAGGACATTATGACGCCAATTTTAGCTTTACTTTAAATATCGCAGGAGGAATGAAACAAAAATTCAATGATAAATTTTCTTTATTTGAAAAATTTCAAGGGAATTATCAAATTAATGGTAATTCGGGCAACGGATTTTGGTATTTAAATAAACTTTCTGAGATACGCTCTAATTTATACCTCCATTTATATGTAGGATTAACTTATAATTTCGGCAAATAAGAAATCGGTCAACATAGAAAATAAACTATCTCGCTGCCAACAACCACTCAATATTCTTATACGGCAATTCGAAAACCTTTCCTAAAATTTGGCTTGTCAACTGGCCTTCGTAGATATAAACGCCACTTCTAAACCCGTGATCTTGTAAAATCATGTTTTTACAGCCTCCTACTTCTCCAATTTCCAATAAAATGGGTGAAAATATATTACTTAAAGCAATAGATGCCGTTCGCGATACACGTGAGGCAATATTAGGCACACAATAATGAATGATATCGTGTTTTTTATAGGTTGGTTTATCGTGATTGGTAATACGAGAGGTCTCAAAACAACCGCCCTGATCTATACTTACATCCACAATCACAGAACCCGACTTCATACTTTGCACCATCTCTTCAGTCACCACACAAGGCGTGCGACCATAAGTTCCTCTAATGGCACCAATCACAACATCAGCCCGTTGAATGGCTTTACTCAATAATTTAGGCTGAATAACAGATGTATAAACACGACTGCCAATATCATTGTGCAAACGTCTTAATTTCGAAATTGAATTGTCAAATACTTTAACAGATGCACCAAGACCCAAAGCTGTGCGGCACGCATATTCACCTACTGTTCCAGCTCCTAAAATAACAACCTCTGTTGGTTGAACGCCAGCAACACCGCCCATCATAATTCCCTTACCCGTCTTAAAATCAGATAAAAGTTCAGCCGCAATTAAAATAGACGTATTCCCAGCAATTTCACCCATGGCACGAACGACAGGAAAAATAGTATGTTCATCTTGAATATAATCCCAAGCGATAGCGGTAATCTTCTTTTTCATTAAGCTCACCAAGGTCTTTTTTGGTTGCAAGGTTAATTGCAAGGCCGAAATTAAGGTTTGATGTCCGGGCATCATTTCAATTTCATCATCCTCAGGTGGGGCAACTTTTAAAATGATATTCGATTGAAATACTTTTTGACGATCGTAGGCGATCTCTGCACCTGCTTCGGAATAATCAACATCCTCATAACGGGAATGTTTACCGGCACCCGATTCAACAACAATATGATGGCCATTATTCACCAAAAACTGAACCGCTTCTGGATTGAGTGCTACACGACATTCTTGATAGGTTGTTTCCTTCGGAATCCCAATGGTTAATTTTCCCTTCCTTCTTCCTATCGCAAGCATTTCCTCTTGCGGTAAAAGACTTCCCTCCTTCATTAAGGATTTCAATGTTTCTGGATCTGTGATCATAGCCTTACTGTAATTGTTCGAACGTCATTAACGGATTCAATAGTAACGAATACGGTATTATCGGGGAGAAGGTTCGCGATTTTCGAAGGCCACTCCATAAAAGAATAGGCATCCTCATCAAAGATCTCATCTACACCGATATCCAAGGCCTCAATTTCATCCTCTATTCGATAAAAATCAAAATGATAAACTTTGCCGTAGGGCGCAGAAAAATATTCGTTAACAATTGAAAATGTAGGTGATGAAACATGATCCTCGATCTGCATATAAGCAAGCAAACCCTGAATAAAGGTTGTTTTACCCGCCCCCATCTCGCCTTCAAAAGCCACAATTTTATTCCCATTTAACGCCTCCAAAAAAGAAGGAGCAACACGAGGAATATCAGCTAGATGATCTAAAACAAATTTCATTACCGCACTTTTATCAAAGATACGTTAAAATAAAATTGTCTGCTCTATTTCGCCGATAATTCAATAAACGGAATGATGATTTCTTCTAGAGACACTCCACCATGCTGAAAGGTATCTTTGTAGTAGTTGGCGTAATAATTGAAATTGTTCGGATAGGCAAAAAAGTCATTCTCCTTGGCAAATACAAAGTTTGAACTCACATTCTCACGCGGTAATTTTATCGCTGCTGGATCACTTGAAACAATGACATCCTTATCGTCAAAACTTAAATTTTTACCGACTTTATAACGCAAATTGGTATTTGTATGTTTATCGCCGACAATTTTAACCGGGTTTTCCACACGAATAGTACCGTGATCCGTCGTGATGAACGTCTTGATTCCTTTCTCCGAAATTTTCTTCAAGATCTCCTTCAACGGAGAATGATTAAACCAAGCAACGGTTAACGAACGATAAGCCGATTCATCATCTGCTAATTCTTTGATCACCTCCATCTCCGTTCGTGCATGCGACAGCATATCCACAAAATTGTAAACGATCACATTCAAATCATTCACCAATAAATCACTGAATCGGTCAACCAAACGTTTTGCAAAATCCAACTTCACTACTTTATTGTAGCTCATTTTCACTTTCTTATTATTTCGCTTCAGATTTTCCGCCAACAATTCTTCTTCGTGCATATTTTTACCTCCCTCATCATTCTCATTCAACCACAAATTAGGATATCTCTTTTCAATCTCACTCGGCATAAGACCAGCAAAAATGGCATTTCTAGCATAATGCGTGGCAGTTGGCAAAATTGAATAAAACGTTTCCTCTTTTTCGATATTAAAATAAGGCGTAATCAACGGTTTTAAAACCATCCATTGATCGTAGCGCAAATTATCAATCACTATTAGAAACACAGGTTCTTTCCCCAAAGAATCGAAGACCTTATTCTTCAACAATTGATGAGACATCAAGGGCGTGTCCTCATCTCCCCCCACCCAATCTTGATAATTGCGATCGATAAAGCGACAAAATTGTGTATTGGCATCCTTTTTCTGCATGGCAAAAATCTCTTTCATGCCCTCGTCATTGGATTCTTGCAATTTAATTTCCCACGTCACCAATTGTCTATAAATTTCAGCCCACTCGTCCACATCCAATCGATCATTGATCCGCATTCCCAATTGGCGAAATTCCACCTGGTAATCGTGTGTCGTTTTTTGACTCACTAAATCTTGCTTCAGCAAATTCTTTTTTAAGGCCAATAAAATTTGATTGGGATTTACCGGTTTTATCAAATAATCAGAGATCTGTCCACCGATTGCCTCTTCCATGATATACTCTTCTTCACTCTTCGTAATCATGATAATCGGCACACTTTGGTTTTTCTCCTTGATTTTAGCCAAGGTTTCTAATCCATTTAAGCCTGGCATATTTTCATCCAGAAAAATGATATCATAATGCGTTTCTGCCGCCATATCAACAGCATCAGCCCCATTATTTATCGTATCTATTTGATATCCTTTTTGCTCTAAGAACAAAATATGTGGTTTAAGCAAATCAATTTCATCATCCGCCCATAAAATTCTTGCTTCCATCTCTTTATTTTTAGTTAATTTTGGAGTGTTAAATTAATCATTTGAATTTGCATAGTAACACGCACAACAAAAGAAAAATTATAAACGATCCCGTTCATGGTTTTATTACGATTCCGGACGAATTAATATTCGACTTGATCGAACACCCTTTCTTTCAACGCCTTAGACGGATAAAACAATTGGGGTTGTCTCATTTGGTTTATCCAGGTGCTAATCACACCCGTTTTCATCACGCTTTAGGCGCTATGCACCTGATGTTGGAAGCAATAGATGTCTTGCGATCAAAGAATGTAGACATTACGGATGAAGAAAAATTAGGCGCTGCAATCGCGATTCTATTGCATGATATCGGTCACGGTCCTTTTTCACATACACTCGAACATTCATTATTGAACTCAATTCACCACGAAGAAGTTTCTTTATTGTTCATGCAACAGTTGAACAAGGAGTTTAATGGCCTTTTAGATCTTGCTATTGCGATCTTTTCAAATACCTATTCAAAACCTTATCTCCACCAACTCGTTTCCGGTCAATTAGACATGGACCGCTTGGATTATTTGCAACGCGACAGTTATTTTACAGGCGTGACAGAAGGCGTTGTTGGAAGCGATCGTATCATTGCCATGTTAAATGTTTCGAATAATAATTTGGTGATTGAAGAGAAAGGCATTTATTCAATTGAGAATTTTATTGGTGCCCGCAGAATCATGTATTGGCAAGTCTACATGCATAAAACAGTGGTTTCTTCGGAGTTTATGTTGACGAGTATTTTGCGACGAGCGAAGCACCTCTACAAAGAAGGAATCGATCTTTTTGCCAGTCCAAGTTTAAAAGTGTTTTTAAAGGAGGATGTTACATTTAATCAATTTGAAAACGATTCGACCATGCTGGAGAACTTTGCATTGATTGATGACAGTGACATCAGTACTTCTGTAAAAGTATGGCAATCCGCTGATGATAAAATTTTAGCGAAACTTTGCAAAGATCTTTCATCTCGGCATTTGTTTAAAACAACCATTTCAAAAGAAAGTTTTACCCCAGAATTGGTTCAATCCGTGCAGAATCAAATCAGCGAAAAATTGGATATTTCACTAGAAGACACTTCTTATTTTATGCGTTGTGAGAAGCTTGTCAACAATGCGTATGATGAAAAATACAAACAAATCAACATCAAATTAAGAAACGGTGAAATCATGGATTTAGCAAAAGCTTCAGACAATCTTAACATTGCGGCACTTGCAACACCGGTTGAAAAATATTACTTGTGTCGCGTTAAATTTTGATAAAACTTAAGGTTTTGTCAAACGATTTGTTGAAAACTTCGTCTTTAACCATAGGCCCTCGCAGTATTAATTATTAATTTTGGCACAATGGAATTCTCAGCACAACAAATAGCTTCATTTTTAGAAGGAGAAATCGTAGGTAATCCGAACGAAACCGTGAATGGATTGTCGAAAATTGAAGAAGGTAAAAAAGGAACACTATCTTTTCTTGCCAATAGTAAATATGAAGAATTTATATACACCACCGAAGCGTCTATTGTCATTGTAAACAAGACATTTGAACCACAAAAAGCGCTTTTACCGACCACCACACTCATTAAAGTTGAAGAAGCGTATAGCTGCTTTGCAAAATTATTGGGGATGTATGACCAGGCAATGGCCAAGCAACCTAAAATTGAAGAACATTCATTTGTGTCACCAACTGCAAAAATCGGTCAAAATGTTTATATCGGTGCCTTTACCTATATCAGTGATGGTGCAATAATCGAAGATGGCGTTCATATCTATCCGAATTCTTTCATTGGCGACAATGTGAAAGTAGGAAAGAAAACGAAAATTTTTGCTGGCGTTAAAGTTTATCGCGACTGTGTAATTGGAGAAGAATGTACAATCCATTCTGGTGTTGTGCTCGGGGCTGACGGATTTGGATTTGCGCCGAATTCAGAGAATAATTACCAAAAAGTGCCACAAATTGGCAATGTGATTTTAGAAGATCATGTTGAAATTGGTGCGAATACCTGTGTAGATAGAGCTACATTAGGATCAACATTTATTAAAAAAGGTGTTAAATTAGACAACTTGGTTCAAATTGGACACAATGTGGTAATTGGCGACAATACAGTGATGGCTGCGCAAGTTGGCGTTGCAGGTTCTACCAAATTAGGAAAAAACATGATGGTGGGTGGACAGGTTGGAATTGTTGGACATATCAGTTTGGCGGATGGCACCTTAATCGGTGCACAATCAGGTGTTCCAAAAACGATAACCAAAGAAGGTACAACCCTTTTAGGATCTCCAGCTTATGATGCTGAGGATTATAAAAAATCATACATGGGATTCAGAAGACTCCCACAAATACTCGATCGCTTGCGAGCGTTGGAAGAAGAACTAGCAGCATTAAAAAATAATAATCTAAACTCGAATGGCTGATAAGCAACATACGCTCAAAGGCGAAATACATTTAACTGGCGTAGGTCTTCACACGGGTGAAGTGGTCAATTTAACGATCTGTCCTGCCCCAGAAAAGCACGGTTACAAATTCCAACGCATTGATTTGGATGGACAACCCATTATTAAAGCTGATCCTGATCAAGTTGTTTCAACTGCGAGAGGAACAACGCTTGAGCAAAATGGTGGCAAAGTCTACACAACTGAGCATATTTTAGCGGCGCTTTATGCTATGCAAGTTGACAATGCACTCATTAAATTAGATGCACCCGAAGTTCCAATCATGGACGGTAGTTCGTATCCATTTGTGAAAGCGATTCGCGAAATGGGTTTGCAAGAACAAGATGCTGAACGTGACTATTTGGTACTTGATGAAAATATTAAATGGGAAGATGTTGAAAAAGGAATTGAGTTTTTAGCCATCCCGGATAAAGAATATCGCGTGACTGTAATGGTTGATTATAATTCACCCGTTTTAGGAACGCAGCATGCGAGCATGTATAAAATTAGCGCCTTTGAAAGTGAAATTGCAAAATGCAGAACCTTCGTTTTTTTACGTGAGCTTGAGTTTTTAGCAATGAACGACCTCATCAAAGGAGGGAATTTAGACAATGCTATCGTTCTAGTTGAGCGCGACAATATTAAGCAGGAAGAATTGGATCGTTTGGCCAAATTATTAGGTAAAGAAGATCTTTCTATTTCTGTGGATGGAATTGGTACCTTAAATCACACCAAATTACATTTCGAAAATGAGCCTGCGCGTCATAAATTATTAGATATTGTTGGTGATCTAGCTTTATTAGGTCGTCCAATTAAGGGACATATTCTTGCTGCTCGACCAGGGCATAGCGGTAATGTGCGCTTTGCAAAAGTGTTGAAAGAATACGCTAAAAAATTAGCGACAAAAGGCAAGACATTCGATCTTGAAAAAGCACCGCTTTACGATATCGTAGCGATTGAAAAAATGCTACCGCACCGCTATCCATTTTTATTGGTGGATAAGATCATGGAAATTACGGATGAAGGAATTATTGGGGTGAAGAACATCACCATGAACGAACCTCAGTTTACAGGACATTTTCCTGGAAACCCAATCTTCCCAGGTGTATTACAAATTGAAGCCATGGCACAAGTAGGTGGAATTTTTGCCTTAGACAAGGTTGAAGATCCTCACTTGTACTCCACCTATTTCATGAAAATAGACAATGTTAAATTTAAAAACATGGTTCGTCCAGGTGATACCGTCGTTTTTGATCTTAACTTAGTCTCTCCTATCCGAAGAGGGTTGGTAAATATGAGCGGGAAAGCTTATGTGAATGGAAAATTAGTCATGGAGGCTGAAATGCTCGCACAAGTTGTGAAAGATAAAACAGAATGATCAGCAAATTAGCAAATATTAATCCGAATGCTCAATTGGGCGAAAACGTGACGGTTGAATCATTTTCAACCATCTATGAAGACGTTATTATCGGTGATGGGTCGGTTATCGGTCCAAATGTGACAATCTATCCTGGTGCTCGAATCGGGAAAAATGTCCAAATATATCCTGGTGCTGTTATATCTGCTATTCCTCAAGACCTTAAATTTCAAGGCGAATATACTACGACTGAAATTGGTGATAACACCATTATTCGTGAATGTGTAACGATTCACCGTGGAACGGAAGATCAACTCAAAACTTCGATTGGAAAAAATTGCTTGTTAATGTGTTATGTTCACATTGGACATGATTGCACGATTGGCAATAACGTAGTTATTGCCAATAGCACAGGTATCTCTGGGCATGTTGTAATCGAAGATTGGGCAATCGTTGAAGGCATGTGTGGTATTCAGCAATTCGTGCGTATTGGAACCCATGCGTTTGTTGCCGGAATGACTTCGGTGCGAAAGAATGTACCTCCTTTTATTCGTGTTGCACGTGAACCTCTTACATATGCTGGAGTCAATGCTATTGGCTTAAGAAGAAGAGGGTTAACAGACGATAAACTCAAGTTAATTGAAGACATTTATAGAAACTTATTTATACTCAATAATTCCATCTCGAGTGGTGTGAAATCGATTGAGACAGAAATTCCTGACTCACCCGAAAAAACAATGGTACTCAACTTTATTAAAGAATCAAAAAAAGGGATAATTAAAGGTCCCTTATAAACATCAATTTATGGCAAATACATCAGATATTAAGAATGGCCTATGTATGAACTACAACGGTAAAATCGTTACTGTAGTTGAATTCCAGCATGTAAAACCAGGTAAAGGACCTGCATTTGTACGTACAAAATTAAAGTATGTTGAGACCGGTAAAGTTGTAGACAACACGTTTTCTGCTGGTCACAAAATTGACGTTGTGCGGGTTGAGACACGTAACTATCAATACTTATATCCTGAGGGTGAAGGGTATTATTTTATGAATACAGAGTCTTTTGAACAGGTATTCATACAAAACACTATGGTGGACAATCCTGGCTTTTTGAAAGAAGGTACTGTTTGTACGATCTTATTTGATGCGGATCAAGAAGTGCCATTAACGGTTGAACTACCATTTTATATTGATGCCGAAGTTACTTACACTGAACCCGGTGTTAAAGGTGATACAGCGACAAATACATTAAAACCAGCAACGATTGATACAGGTGCTGAAATTAAAGTTCCGCTTTTCATTAATATTGGAGACCTTATTAAAGTAGACACTCGAAAAGGTGAATATTCTGAGCGAATTAAATCCTAAGAAATAAACAAAAAGTAGCCCTTTCAATTTTATTGGAAGGGCTTTTTTATGCACTAAATGAAGGATCTCAATTATATTTTTATTGGCAATCCAAATGCTCAACACCTAATAATATTCTTACATGAAGGATTGGGCTCCATTGAACAATGGAAACACTTTCCCATGCAGGTTTGTACTGAGAATGATTGTTATGGTCTTGTTTACGATCGTAGTGGCTATGGTAAATCTCCTGGAAATCTTCTCAATCGAACGACTCATTATTTGCACGAAGCGGCGGATGAATTAGCGGGTATCATTGCTGAAATCCAGAAAGAATACAAGATTATTCTTTACGGTCATTCGGATGGAGGGAGTATTGCATTGATTCATGCAGCCCTTTTTCCCACGCATATCAAAGCAATCATAACCGAAGCTGCCCATGTTATAGTCGAAGAAGAAACAATCTCAGGAGTAAAAGCCGCACAAGCCCCTTTTCTTGATGGAAAATTTAATGGACTAAAAAAATATCACGGTTCGCGCTTTACCGAAGTATTTTTAGCTTGGAATACCATTTGGCAAACCTCAGCTTTTGCTACTTGGTCGATTACCGATTTACTACCTAAAATTACATGTCCTCAATTAATTATTCAAGGTGACGCTGACGAATATGGCACCATAAAACAGGTTGAACTGATTGAATCACTGACCGCTGGAAGATCGATCCGATTTATTGCTAAAAATTGCGGACATGCTCCACACAAGGAAATGGAAAAAGAAACGTTAATACATATAAAAGTCTTTTTAAATGAGCTTAACTGAGCAACATATTTCTTACCAACACCAAGGTCGCTTTTTCACGTGGGGAGATCCTGAAAAAGCAGATCATCTCCTTATATGTTTGCACGGGTATGGGCAATTGGCGGCTTATTTCATTCGTAAATTCCACGCACTACCAGAAAACATCTATGTTGTATGTCCCGAAGGACCGCACCGATTTTACCAAGCAGGAACGGCGGGAAGAGTCGGTGCTTCATGGATGACGAAAGAAGATCGATTAGTTGACATTGACAATTATATTGCTTTCTTAGATCAGGTTTATGATCAGCAAATAATGAAGCATCAGTTTAAACGAAAGACCTTACTAGGTTTTTCGCAGGGCGGAGCAACGGCTTCTCGCTGGGTAGGTATGGGAAATTGCTCCTTTGATACCTTTTTATTGTGGGCGGCCGTTTTCCCTCCGGATATGGCCATTTCTGCACAGGCAAAATTTAAAGCCCAACGCAATGTTTTCGTGATCGGAACAGAAGACGAATACACCACGTTGGAGAAGGCAGAATCTTATCATAAATTACTGAATACTGCCGATATGCAATTTGAATTTGTTAAATTTGAAGGTAAACATCAGGTTGATGTCGAATTATTAAAAGCGTTACTTCAATGAGATACGGATTCCTATTTTTTCTTTTCGTCTGCATACCTGCATGGGCACAATATGATATTGAAGACGCCAAAAAATCAGATACAACGGATGCCAAGTATAACCGATTTGAACTGAAAGAACGGATTTATGTAGGGGGAGAAATTGGCTTATCAGGATATGCCGGCGGCGCATACGTGCTCCTAGCGCCTATTATAGGTTATGATATTACACCCCGTTTTTCAGCAGGAATTTCGACGTTCTACCAATTGTTTCGCTTTCGAAATTTTAATACTGGCGTTGTTCGAAACCTAAGCACCGTTGGCCTAGGAACATTTGCGCGCTATCGTCCAATTGATCCCCTTATCATGCAGTTTGAAATCGACGGGTTCAATACAGTTGATTTAAATTCGTATGGTTATAGTGATCGCGTTAATGTTCCAGCTGTAATGGCAGGATTAGGTTATGCTGGTGGAGGATCAAAAGCGTACTATCAAATTTTACTTATGTATGATTTTGTTGGAAATCCAAATATGCCCCTCCCACCATTTATCTTAAATCGCCTTCATCTCAAAATGGGAATGGTTTGGCATTTGAATTAGCAAAAAATTCCGGCTAGCATACACCTAATTCCTCCACCTCCTATTTTTTCTATCGTAGGAATATTTACCACAATAATTTTTGAATAACGTTCAATTCTTGCAATTTGAGCTGTTCGCAAACTCTCATTCGCAGTTGAACTCATAATCAAACAAGATGCTCCATTTTCATCTTGCACTTCAAAAACATTTGCAGCAAATGCATTCATTTGCGCGTAGGACAGTTCGATCAATTCTTTACCATTTTGTGCTAGTTTTAGTTTAAGAAAACTTCGCTCTAATTGATTTTCAACGCTGTCCAAATTAACGAGCACGTAGTTCGTTGCAATGGAAAGCATCACATTGGTGTGGTATATTTGCTGTCCAAGAAGATCAAGACTTTCGAATGAAAAAGGAGTATAACCAATTTGACGGCAATAGTTTTCAAAAAGCGAAATAGATGTACGTGGCGATTCACAAGCAAAGGCAATTTTTGTGTCGTGATCAAAGACAATCGATCCTGTTCCTTCCAAAAATTGATCCTCTTTTGCTAATTCTCGGAGGTCTACTTGATGCTCAATTTTACAGTTTTTCTTTATCCATTCAATGATATCCATTCGAACCTCTCTCTTTCTGCTCTCAGCCATCATTGGAAAAATAGTCAGTACATTTCCTGGTAAAACCGCAAACCAATTATTTGGAAAAACAGCATCTGGCAAAGGAATGTCTGTATCCTCAAAAACTTCAACACGGATCTTTGCCTCCCTTAATTGATGAACAACTCGATCAAATTCATGTAAAACTTGATCGGTTAACGCCCCCATATTTATTTGATTTTGAAAAGAATTAGTAGGCGCCGTTTCAGCATTGAATCCAAAATGTTTAGGGCGAATCATTACCAGTAAATTCGGTATATTTGAGTTAAAATTCGTCGTCATGAAATTTGCTATTCTTTTCCTTGTTATTCAATTTTTGCTTGTGGCTTGCACGAGTGGTGAAAATACGCAAAATGACACAGTTACTGATCGAGATGACTCATCAACTACAGAAATAATTGCGGATACGGTCATAGTAAATGAAGAACCTATTATCGAGGCGTATTTTATTGACACTCTCGAGCAATCCTTAATTGACGCAGGACTCGTAAACATTCAAGACCTCATTATCGGGATCTTAACAGACGTTCGTTATTCCTCCGAAAATAATTTCATGCACCGAGACGTATATGGGGCATTGAATCGCATTTATTTGCAACCTTCTGTGGCTGCAGATCTTAAAAAAAGTCAAGAGAAACTAAAATCAATTGATTCGACACTCACCCTACTCGTCTTTGATGGCGTTCGACCGCGCAGTGTGCAACAATACATGTGGGACATATTGGATATGCCTAGTGCCGAAAAATCAAAATTCGTTTCGAATCCTAAAAATGGTTCCTTACACAATTATGGGGCAGCCGTCGATTTGACTATTGCCGATCTTGATGGAAAACCCCTAGACATGGGCGCTGATTACGACGAAATTGGCACCATTGCCTATCCAAAACACGAAAAGGCCTATTTAGATTCAGGAATGATCACAACCGATCAAATTGCCAATCGTGAATTATTGCGCACCGTTATGAAAGCAGGTGGTTTTTGGGGCATCCAAACGGAATGGTGGCATTTTAATCGGTATAACCGGGCTAAAGCGCAGGAATTGTTTGAGATTGTGGAATGAGTTTTTTTTACCGTTTAACCCATTCGAAAGCCTTCGTTAATTCGTTAATGTATCTCGTACTAATACCGTTCTTAAATTAGATTTTTGGCTTAAGGATTGAAGCTTTGTTTGAGCTCTCCTGACGACATAGTGGCAGGAAGCGAGTGCGGAAAGCCTGACCGAAACGCAACGCAGTGAAGTTTGGGTAAGCACTAAGACCTCTTCGAGAATAAGCATCACGTGTAACGGAGGGACATTAAAAACAAGATCCTGACAAAACTCACCTCGCTCTGTAACAAAGATTACATCCCACAAAAAACACTTGTCGTAAATTTGTTCTAAGAAAGTAAGTATTGAACTAAAAATTAGATCAAATGAAAATAGAACAAATTTATACAGGATGTTTGGCACATGCCGCTTATTATATTGAAAGTAACGGCGAAGCAGCCATTTTTGACCCTTTACGCGAAGTACAACCGTATTTAGATCGTTTAACAACTGACGACGCGAAATTGAAATATGTTTTTGAAACGCATTTCCACGCCGATTTCGTGAGTGGACATTTAGATTTAAAAGCAAAAACTGGGGCAACAATCGTTTTTGGGCCAACTGCCAAACCAGGATATGACGCTTTAGTGGCGGACGACAATCAAATTTTTGAAATTGGCGCTTATAAAATTAAGGTGATTCACACGCCCGGTCACACCATGGAAAGCACCACTTATTTGGTGATTGATGAAAACGGAAAAGAGCATGGCATTATTACGGGTGACACGTTGTTTATCGGTGATGTTGGAAGACCAGATTTGGCACAGCACGTTGTTGCAGATTTGACGGAAGAAAAATTAGCGGGCCATTTATTCGATTCACTCCGTACTAAAATTATGCCTTTAAGTGATGATTTGATTGTTTATCCAAATCACGGAGCAGGATCGGCTTGTGGAAAGAAAATGAGCAAAGAAACAACCGACACCTTAGGGAATCAAAAAGCAACAAATTACGCGTTGCGTGCCGATATGACCAAAGAAGAATTCACGAAAGAATTATTGACAGGGCTAACAGCGCCTCCGGGTTATTTCCCTAAAAACGTGGTGATGAACATCAATGGTTATGAAAGCTTGGATATCGTAATGGACAGAGGGAATCAAGCGCTTGATCCTGTCGGATTTGAAGTCCTTGCTAACGAAACTGCGGCTTTAGTATTAGATACACGTAATGCGAGTGAATTTGCAAAAGGATTTATCCCCAACAGTATCAATATTGGTGTGGATGGTAATTTTGCTCAGTGGGTTGGAGAAATGATTCCTGACATCAAACAAGAAATTCTTTTGGTGACAGACGCAGGAAAAGAAGAGGAAGTCATCACGCGTTTATCACGTGTTGGATATGACCATTCGATCGGTTATTTAAAAGGTGGATTTGCGAGCTGGAAAGCAGCTGGTAAAGAAGTTGAATCTGTTAAGAGATTAACGGCAACAGAATTTGCTCCTCAATCTTCTGACACAGCGATCGTAATCGACATTCGTAAGAAAAGCGAATATGATTCAGAACATTTAGTGGGAGCGATTAATGTGCCTTTAAATGAAATTAACCAACATTTGGATCAATTTCCGAAAGATAAAAATTTCGTACTCTACTGTGCGGGAGGATATAGAAGTATGATTGCAAGTTCAATTCTAAAACAACGCGGGTGGGACAATTTCTCAGATATAATTGGAGGATTTGGAGAGCTTGCTAAAACGGATTTGCCGAAGACAGCATATGTATGCCCTTCAACATTATTATAAGGGTAGCTTGAGTATTTAGATTTTAGATTAGGTTTAGATTAGAAGAGTCGGGGTTGGATTAAGTTCCAATCTCGATTTTTTTTTGCACGCAGGCAACATTTCGATTTCACACGTTTATCTGCTAGTGAACATTAAAAATTTACAAAATGAAAAAAATTATTTTAACACTTGCAGTAGGGGTTCTGTCGCATCTACCAAATTTAACCGTTTTCAACTGATAAAATCCAAATATCACGAAATAAATTCAATTGAAAATCAGGACTTTAGTTATTTATCTGATTCCATTTTTCTTAAAGAAAAGCAAAAAAATAGACAGATGCGACAGAACCGGTGGTTACCAGAATAAAAAACGTCACCTAACATATTAAGTAAATATCATTCCCACCCTTTGTCCATCACTTTTCTCTCCCAGTAGCTTGTCCAAAATCCTGGGGTGCCATCACGGCGGAACGGACAACATCCGAGGCTTGGCCAGCACACTAACGGCGCCATCTAAAAATGGCTATATTTACTCAATCGTTAGGCTAATTACGAGATTATTTCAAAAAAAAGTAGGGTACTGAACTTATCTTGCGGTATACTATTGAAATCAATTACAAATTTTAAAACATAAGAAATGAAAAAAGTAATTTTAGGATTAGCAGCAGTGCTTTCAATCAGTATGATATCTTGTAACAAAGATAAGAACAACAGTAATTTAGAATCGGATATTGCTAATGAAACGCAAACAATAAGATTGCCAGAATCTGGTTTTCAAATGACCGAGACCACACCTCTAACGAACGAAGTAGACGGAATTTATACAGAAGGCGTTATTGAGTATGAAAAAGACGGAAATCTTTTGGGGAAATTTGATTTTTCTAAATATGATTCAGAGAAAGGTGAGTGGGAAAAAGAAGATGGATCAAAAGAAGAATGCAAATTAAAAAAAGAAGGGAAGGATTACAAGTTTAAAAAAGTAATTGTTAAGCCTCTGGTTAAAACTGTTGATTGCGAATTTATTGTTGCAGGTATTATTAAATATTTTGACAAAAAATCAGGTGATTGGTTGGCAACAGTTGATTTTGGAGACGGAACTTGTGATGATATTGGAACTAAAATTGACAGTGAGGGTAACGAAAGTACTTTTACAATTAGTGATTGGTATTAATGAACTTAATAAGTGGTGTCCTCAGGACACCACTTAACTTTTCTCCCTTGACAAAAAAAGAATTCAAAATCTGCTTTGATAGCTGGTTCGATAGTGTTCGAAACTACATTTACTATAGATGTGGTGATTCTGACCTAGCAACCGACATTACACAAGACGCCTTTATGAGACTTTGGGAGAAAGATTTTGAATATCACCCTAATAAAACTAAAGGTCTGATATACAAAATCGCCCGAGAAATGTGGATCTCAAGGCGCAGAAAAAGCTCAAGATTTCAAAAAACGGAGCTTTCTTTAAATTATGTTGATGAATCAACTCAACCTAGTGAAGAACTAGAATACAATGAGCTCAGGAGAACTTACGAAAGAGTTTTAGCCGAACTACCAGAAAATCAAAGAGACGTTTTTCTAATGAATAGAATGGAACAATTGAGTTATAAAGAAATAGCCGAAAGACTTGAATTGAGTGTTAAAGCTATAGAAAAGCGAATGTCCTTGGCACTTGCTTTTCTGAGAAAAGAACTAACCCATGAATAAAAATTCAAACATATCTGATGAAAATGAGTTTGCTTTCTTTGACAATTTAAAAGTTACTCACAATAAACCAAAAGAAGATATTTGGAAGGAGCTTTCTAAGTCAATTGAAGAAAAACCTCTACAAAAGGAATCTAAAGTATTCCGCATGAAGTGGCTGAAGGTTGCGGCAGCAGCCATCTTATTAATCGGGATAGGTAGCCTTTCATTTATGCGCTTATATAGTATTGATATTACTTCACAAAAAGGGGAATTTATCGAACACATTTTACCTGATGGATCTCAAATACAGCTCAATGCGGAAACTTCAATTAGCTATCATCCTTATTGGTGGAGTTTCAACCGTGAACTGGAAGTGGAGGGTGAAGCATTTTTCGAAGTGAAAAAAGGAAGTAAGTTTCAAGTGAACTCAACAAGTGGGAGCACCCAAGTTTTAGGAACTAGCTTTAACATTTACGCCAGAAATGATGAATATTCAGTTTACTGTCGCACCGGAAAAGTGAAAGTAAACCACGACAATAGCACCCAAATTCTATCACCAGGTGAACATACACTACTAAACGGCAATGAATTAGTGAAGTCTATTATTACTGAAGATGAAGCGATTTCTTGGAAGCTCAGCAAATTCGTATACAACACCACCGGTTTAGATAAAGTTTTTGATGATTTCGAAAGGCAATATGACGTGAATATTGAAGTTAAGAACAGTGACATCTATGATTTAAATTACACAGGAATGTTCGATAGAAATATTACAGCAGAAGAAGCGCTTGGAATGATTTGTTTAACGTTTGATTTAGATTACGAGAAATCAAGTAAATTTACTTATGTAATTCAATAACAACATCATCAAATATTTAATTGTCATTTCGTTTCTAATAGTCGCATTAAAAGCAAATGCACAAACGATTGAATTGGATTATACTGAAGAGAGT
>JALQVX010000303.1 GCA_023263555.1 Crocinitomix sp. | reverse complement strand
AGGATTTGATGGAGTAGAAAACCGCCTATCGGTAAATTTCATTTATTTTTGCCGTGAACTATTAAGATTGATTGAATGAACGCACAAGATTTAGAACAAATTGCATCACAAGTAAGAAGAGATATCATTAGAATGGTCACCGCCGTTCAGTCAGGTCACCCTGGCGGATCATTAGGTTGTGCAGATTTTTTAACAACCCTCTACTTTGATACTATGAACATAAATCCCAAGGCGTTCACTATGGATGGTAAAGGTGAAGACGTATTCTTTTTATCAAACGGACATATTTCTCCCGTTCTTTATAGTGTTTTAGCTCACCGGGGCTATTTTGAAGTGAGTGAATTAGCAACATTCCGTAAGATAGGTTCAAGACTGCAAGGACATCCAAGTGTTTCAAAAGGATTAGAGGGGGTTCGTATGGCCAGTGGTTCACTCGGTCAAGGTTTATCAGTTGCGATTGGAGCAGCTGCAGCAAAAAAATTAAATGGTGAAGATTCACTGGTCTATACCTTACATGGTGATGGAGAATTACAAGAAGGTCAGATTTGGGAAGCAGCTATGTATGCTGCTGGAAATAAGGTTGACAATATTATTGCAACCGTTGATTATAATCACAAACAAATTGACGGAGACATTGACGAAGTACTACCAATGGGTGATCTTTCTAAAAAGTGGCAAGCTTTTGGATGGGAGGTTTTAGAAATGAACGGACATTCAATTGAAGAAATTCAAAAAACACTTGCGAAAGCAAAAACAATGACGGGCAATGGAAAACCAATTGTCATTATCATGACAACCATTATGGGTAAAGGTGTTGACTTTATGATGGGTACACACAAATGGCATGGTTCACCTCCTAGTGCAGAACAGGAGCAAATCGCATTAAGCCAATTGGCGGAAACATTAGGTGATTATTAAATTTTGATAAAACAACTTCTCATAGCATTTATACTTGGCCTGACCAGTTTTACTGGTCAGGCGCAAGAATTAACACGCATTCTTTTCATTTTTGACGCTTCAAATTCTATGAACGGCAAATGGGAAGGTGCAACAAAAATTGTGCGTGCACGAGAAATTCTCAAGGAAGCGATTACAAGTTTGGAAGGTGTTCCTAATTTAGAAATCGCCCTTCGTGTTTATGGACATCAATCGCCCATCACTCCTACTTTTCAAGATTGTGACGACACTAAATTAGAAGTTCCTTTCGGAACAAACAATTTTGCAAAAATCAAGTATTTCATTGAACATGTAGAACCGAAAGGCACCACCCCTATAGCGCGCTCACTTGAAGCAGCTGCTGATGACTTTCCGGATAAAAATGCAAGAAATGTCATCATCCTCATCACAGACGGTTTAGAAGCTTGTGATCAATTTCCGTGTGAAGTGGCGCAACAGCTTAAAGCCAAAGGAATTAATGTGACTCCGTTTGTTGTTGGCTTAGGAATTGATTTGAAATATTTAAATGATTTTGACTGTATAGGAAGGTTTTACGAAGCTTCAACGCTCGATTCATTCAGAAAAGTAATGAAATCTGTTTTAAGTGATGCTTTGTTGAATACAACTGTTCAAATTAACCTGAACAATATTAACAAGCTACCGAAAGAAACGGATGTGACAGTATTTCTTTATGAAGCGGGAACGCGGAATTTGAAATATACATTCATGCATACCTTAAATTACAAGGGCAATCCTGACACAATCACAATTATCGACCCGGAGATGAAATATGACTTGGTTGTAAATACCTTACCGCAAGTAACGGCCAAAGATATCACAATTAAAAAATTTCAACACAATATCATTCCGGCCTATTGCCCACAAGGTATGTTAGTGGCACGTATAAAAGGCCCGACAAAAAAACCAGAAGTAAAAGTAAGAGTGAGTCAACACGGTCAAACGGTTACGCTAAATGTACAAGATCTTGATCAAATCCAGTATTATATTGTAGGATCGTACGATCTTGAAATCTTGACTTTACCTCGAATTTACAGGAAAGACGTTCAAATTAATCAAAGTTCATACACCTATATCGATATTGATGGCTCAGGTCTATTTAAATACAGTACAACAAAATCAATTGTTGGGCAAGTCTTCATTGATAAGGGTGAAAACAAAGATGCTTGGGTATGTGATATTGGAGGAGCTAAATTATCGGATACATTTTACCTTCAACCAGGTCAATATCGCATAGTTTATCGATTGAAAGACGCGATATCCACCGATTACACCAACCAGAAAGTGTTTAACATACAGGCAGGTGAAAACACCTTTGTGAATTTATAAATTAGAAAGAAAATTAAATATAAGCGAATTAACAGTTAAATCCACCATGAAAAATTTTGAAATTCAAGACTATAAAGACACCCGATCAGGATTTGGAGCAGGACTCTCTGAACTTGGGAAAACCAATG
>JALQVX010000298.1 GCA_023263555.1 Crocinitomix sp. | reverse complement strand
ATTGATGGTTTGGGAACGAAGATTGTGATAACCTTAAAATTAATAGACGTAAAAGGCGAGCGAATTATCAAAACACAAACAGCCGAATTCAATAATCAAGAAGTTGAACTCCAACGAATGTTGGGTATTGTGATACAAGAAATGCATGATATAACACCTGATCCAACCTTGAAAAAACAATTGATCTATAACAATGAAGTCATTACATCAAATAGCATAGGCCGCGTCAATAATGCCGGTCCTCGAATGGGCTTAGCATACACTGTTGGTACAGTAAATGAATTTGTGACGCGTGATGAATTATATGGAGGTTTGGGAATCGCGCCAGTTGTCTCAAATATTGGCTACCAATTTGAAGGACAATATGTTGGAACAGAAAATTTCTCAGCAATTTTTGAATGCTTAATTAACTTTACTGGACTCGAACAAGGTCAGTTTATTCCAAGTATATCTCTCTTAAATGGGTTTAGATTTGGAAGACAAGGATGGGAATTTGCGTTCGGCCCTTCGTTCGGGATCAGCAAAAGTTCGGTTGGTTTTTTCTCAACAAATGCTAATTTATTAGGAGATCCTGAAGCGCATTATTGGTCACAATCTGAATTTGAGCAATCTGAATATGGAGAAAATGGGCCAGAATTTTATGGATATGAATATGCAAGACACGGAGATGCAAGAGGGCGTTTAGACCTAAATACAAGATGGTTAATGGGCTTTGGAAGAACCTTCCAGTCAGGCGCCTTAAACATCCCTGTTAATATTTATTATTCTTCACAAAAAGGTGGTGGAATGGCTGGCGTGAGTGTTGGATTTAACATCACCCGGAAAAAAACGACTATCAACTAAATTCGAATGTCGTTAAACGTACGACAAAAAATAATTACCTCATAAAAAGGGTAAAACAGAGCTAATTATTGAAAGAACTAGAGTGGATGTACACTATTTTTAGTTCAGTTCAATCGTTCGTTTCATAATCAGATAAGAGGGGAGCTTTTTCGAAAGCTTCCCTTTTTATTTTCCGATAATTCAACTCCATTCATCCTTTATAATTAGCTATCTTTAAGTGCTAAAATCTAAACTGATGTTGAAACAATTCATTTTTCCTTTCTTCCTATTCTTCATTTTTGATTTATCCGCTCAACAGGATATCTACCTCAATAATGAGACCTATACTTACGAAGAAACGATTCAGATTTATAAAAACTTTGCTGAAAAATTCCCTAAAAAAACAACGTATATGGAAAAGGGGTCTTCAGACTTTGGTCTTCCTATGTCCTTGTTTTTAATGAGTGAGAAGGGCGACTTCTCGAAGGAAACCATCCAATCTCAACATGTCATCCTCATCAATAATGGCATTCACCCCGGAGAACCATGCGGTGTGGATGCCTGCATAAAATTATGCCGTGAATACCTCAATGGTAAGATCCCGAAAAACGTAATTATTGCGATCATTCCCATCTATAATATTGGAGGTGCGCACAATCGAAATTGTTGCAGTCGCGCCAATCAAAACGGTCCTGTAGAATATGGGTTTAGAGGCAACGCAAAAAACCTTGATCTGAACCGAGACTTTATCAAAACAGACAGTAAAAACACCCGCGCTTTTCAAGCTATTTTTCATTACCTCAAACCGGCAGTATTTGTAGATACACACACTTCTAACGGTGCAGATTATCAGCACAGCATGACACTTATTACCAGCCAATTAAACAAAATGAATCCAGCCTTGGCTCAATTTACAGAAAACACACTCAATCCTTATTTATACAAATCAATGGAGGATGATTTTCCAATGGTCCCATATATGCATACCTTTAAAGAAACACCAGTTGATGGAATCATTGATTTTTTAGAAACCCCTCGCTATTCAACAGGTTATACTAACTTATTTAACACCATCAGTTATGTCACCGAGGCACATATGCTCAAACCGTATCCGGTGCGTGTTGAAGCGACCTATCAATTTTTGACACACCTTATTCAATTTATGACTGATTATCCGGAAGAAATTAAAGCTGCTCGAAATAAAGCACAAGAAGAATTACTTCAACAGGAGTACTTGCATCTAAATTGGCAATTAGATACAACCGTCTTCGATACCATTCCTTTTAAAGGATACCAGGCTGTTTATAAACCAAGCGCAGTAACCGGAAAAGAGCGTCTATTTTATGATCACAAGCAGCCGTATGAAAAACACATTCGATACTATAATCACTATGTCGCCAGCGATAGTGTAAAAATTCCAACCTATTATATCCTTCCAAAAGCATGGTCCTATTTCATCCTAGACCTCAGCAATAATCAAATTCCGCACTATTCATTGGCAGCAGACCAAATGTTAACGGTTGACTCTTATGAAATTTTAGATTATACAACCACTTCATCTCCTTATGAAGGTCATTATTTACATTCGAATATTCAAACAAACACGGTATCGCACGAACGCCTCTTTCGTAAAGGAGATATTGTGATTCCCGTTCGAAACGAGGCCTTGCGTTTTATTATGGAAACATTAGAACCACGAGCGGTAGACAGTTATTTCGCGTGGAATTATTTTGATGCCATCCTCCAACAAAAAGAGTGGTTTTCGGCTTATGTCTTTGAAGATGAAGCGGCAGAAATGCTCAAAAAAGACGCACAGTTAACAGCCGATTTTGAAGCCATGAAAGCAAGCGACTCTTCATTTGCAAGCAACAGTTTTGCTCAACTTTATTATCTCTACAAACGATCGCCTAATTATGAGCCAAGTGTAAACCTCTACCCTGTTGCAAAAACCTACGAGAATTTAGACGAAATTTTACTTCTTCGCTAACTTTTTATCAGATGCTTTCCGGTAAAAAAGGAGCAATAAAACGGGGAGTAATAAAAGGTCCGCCACCAAGGCAAAAAAGAGTGTACAACTAATCAAAAGTCCTACATAGAAGGTTCCTAAAAAGTCGGAAAACATCAATAATAAAAAACCTGAGCAAAGAATCAATGTTGTTAAAATAATTGCACGTCCGGTTGATAAATACGTTCGTTTTAAGGCATAAAAGAAGGTTTTACCCTTATTTAATTCCAACTTTAGTTTACTCATGAAATGAATGGTATCATCCACGGCAATACCAAATGATATGGTGAAAATAATAGCCGTTGAAACTTTCAATTGAATGCCGAAATAACCTAAAATTGCAGCCAACATGATCAGTGGAAGAACGTTCGGAACTAAAGCAATCAATACGATTCGCAAAGAGCGGTACAAGAAGCCCATTATGAGCGATACGATTATCACGGCCAATAAGAGTCCCATGGTTAAATTAATGGACAAGCTACTCATATTGCGGTCCAATAAATGCCCTGTACCCGTGAGCTGATAATCAAACAATGACGTGTCAATTTCTTGTTCGTAGAAGGTTTGTAAGCGATCGTTTCGATCGTTTATTTCGTATAATCCAACATCCCCTGTAGTACTTGAAAACCGCGCATATTGTTCTGTTGAATCGACAAAAAGTTGTAACATTCCACTCCGATCGAATTGCTCAAAACGTTTGATAAATTGCTTGGCATCAGTTTCATCTGGAAATTGATAATACGCCGCTTGACCACCATGTTCGGTTCTATTGGCCATTTTTAGAATCTGAACAATAGAAGCACATTGTTTGAGCTCATAATCACTCGTCAAAAACTCATCTAATTTGTGCAACTCAGTCAACACCTCATAATCATAAATACTTTTTGACGTATCTTTCAATTGAACAGACATTTCAAAAGGCCGGAGTCCCATAAATTCCTGGTCGAAATAATGGTAATCTTGTCTTAATTGACTGCTCGGCTTAAGGTCTTCCAATAAAAAATAATTACTCTCGACACGAAAAGCGCCAATTACACATATTACGATAACACCAATTGAAGAAATTGCGATTTTTCCATAATGGCGGAGCACCCATGAAAGCATATTATGTAAAATTGGATACCAAGTGTTTTTGGTAAAACTTTTCATAACGATTTTCGGCGGTTTCGTCAAAACAAGTAATGCAGGTAACAAAGTATAGGCGAGCATGAAAGCAAAGAGGACACCCAATGCTGTATAAATTCCAAAATGATGAATAGGCTTCATCTGAACGGTTAACAAGGTTAAAAAACCAATCGCAGTCGTAATAGAGGTCAATAAGGTTGCAAAACCAACTTCTTTGTAAGCCACCTTAACGGCATCTACTTGCGATTTACCCAAACGCAATTCATCAAAATACTTCGTCACCAGGTGAATCACATCTGACATAGCCACGACAAAAATAATAGAGGGTAAAACCGTCAAGACTAGATTAATGGGTTGACCAACTGTGCACATAAACCCAACTATCCAAAGCATGGCAGTTGCAACAACAGCAAGTGGAACAAGCACGCCCCACAGCGAGCGGAACATGAGAATTAAGAAGAAGATAATTAAAATGAAAGACAACCCTATAAAAAACAAGGTTTCAAACTGCATGGCATCTATATAATAGCCTAATCCTATAGCACGACCGGCATATTTATAATTCGTGAACTCGTGCTCAGCCAATAAATTCGTAATATTCGTCTTTAAAATATCACAATTCGCCTTTGACAAATACGGTGTATGTTTCGCAAAAACCATTAGCGCTTTTGCGTCCGAACGAATCATCATACCAGCCAATTCAGGTCGTTCAAAAATACGCGCAGAATCTTTTGCATACTGACTTGGATCGTCTATAGAAAGGTAAGGTTGTTTAAAAACTTGCGGAGAGAAAGGTGTTTTAATATAATCCACCATGTGTGTGAGACTCTGTACACTTTGAATTAGACTATCCTTTGCTAGCGAATCGACAAAACGACGAGTCTGAACCAAAAAATCCTGATCAAAAACAGATCCGTCATTTTCCAATGCAATAAAAACAAAATCGTTATCGGTTTCAAATCGTTGCCGGTGTTCGGCTAAAAATTCTGTAGAAGGGTCTCCCTCAGCAAAAAACGCCTCAAAATCGTAGTCAAAAGCCACTTTATGTATTTGAAACAGAAAGAATACGGAGATCGAAGTGACCACCAGTAGTACAAGACGCGAAATTTTTTTAATTCTTACCAACCTAAATGAGTGAAGTTACGTTAACAAATTGTAGATTTGAAGTATCAAATCAAAAATTTTGACAAAGTTAAAACGAAATTTATGAAAACACCTTTACTTTTATTAGGAATTTGCACGAGTTTGTTTGCTAGTGCACAAACAATAGAATTAGCCGACACGATTTCGACGGGAAATTCTATGACGTATTATGTCTTGGACAGCAATACAACAGCATACGCTGCTGTTACAGGAGCTGATGTAACATGGGACTATTCTGCTGTTGGAGCCTATGTGATAGCACCCAATGCGAACAATGTAATTGATCGTGTAGATAGTGACTTTGCTTCTGAATTCCCTCTTGCTGACTACGCAGAAAATTTTGAAAACAGTGTGAACACATTTTTTACGAATGATGCTGGTGGCAACCAAGTAATCGTTCATGGATTCGTTTTTCAAGAATTATCGAATGATTTCATCATTAAATATGATACTGATCCATTAATCTCATACAAATTTCCAATGAACCTTGGAGACAGCTATACAGATCCTATCGCAGGTACTGCTACTGTTCCATTGGCTGGTGATATTGACATTGATGGTGAAGCAACAGTTACTGCTGATGGAACTGGAGCCTTAAAAGTTGGTGAGGTTACTTATTCAAATGTAATCCGCGTGCATACAACAGAAGTTTCTGAGGGAATTATCCTTGGTTCTCCTGCAATAATTACCCGTGAGAGTTATGTGTATTATGATATTGACAACTTCAACATGCCTGTGTTCATTCATGCAACTGTTTTAGCTGAATTAGGTTTAGGTGGTGATTTCGGATTTACTGCGGTTTATTCTAGAGATGAAATTACAGATTATGTAGGCGTGGAAGAACCGATTCAGGAAAACACAAACCTTTCCGTTTATCCTAACCCTGCAACAGGTGGTTTCGCAACAATAACGTGCCCAGCAGGAACAGAATCAATTTCTATTATGAATGCTTTAGGATCAGTCGTTTATACGATCAATGCACCTGCAACTATTGAAACAATCAACGTAGCCAACCTCTCTAAAGGTATCTACTTTGTTCAAACAACAAAAGCAGGAGTAGCAAAAACATTAAAGTTTATTGTAAAATAAGCTGCGACAACGAATTTGAATATGCCCCATCAGACGTTCTGATGGGGCATTTTTTTTTGATCTCCTATTGAAAGAGAACTAAACCGCTATTTTTTCATTAATTTTGCCCCGTGAAAGCAGAAATTGAAAAAGCAGTTGAAGTCTTAAAAAATGGTGGTGTTATTCTCTATCCTACCGATACAATTTGGGGTTTAGGATGTGATCCGACTAATGATCGCGCAATTGAAAAATTATTGGCGATTAAGAAGCGTGCCGCAAATAAGAGTCTCATCTTACTGGTTCATAATGAAGCCCTTTTGCAACGGTATGCGAAAACAATTCCAGACGTCTGTTATGACTTGATTGACTTTGCAGTAAAACCATTAACGATAGTTTATCCTGACGGTCAACATGTTTCAGACTATGTACTCGGCCCTGACAAAAGCGTCGCGATTCGTATTACAAAGGACCCTTTTTGCGTTCAACTCATTCAAAAGTTAAAAGCTGGACTCGTTTCCACATCTGCCAATATATCCAACCAACCTTATTCCAATAACCTTGCGGATATTGATGAGGAAATTAAAAACCGAGTCGATTATATTGTTGATTTACCGCTTCAAGACAAATCAGGCCACGCTTCTCAAATCATTAAAATAGGCGCTGACGGCCAAGTCACCATAATTAGAAAATAAATTGAATTTAAAAGAATACATCAATCACCCCGTTTTTTCGGCTATTCGCGACGTAGCCTCCGAAAAAGGCATTTCATCTTTTGTTATTGGAGGTTTTGTCCGCGACTTAATTCTAAAACGGCCATCTAAAGACATTGACGTAGTAGTGCTAGGCAGTGGGTTGGACATGGCCGAATGGGTCGCCCATAAATTAGGGGTTAAAAAAGTGGCTTTCTATAAAAATTATGGAACAGCTGCATTTGTGTATGACGATCTTGAAATAGAATTTGTTGGGGCTAGAAAAGAATCCTACGAGCGGAGTTCACGCAATCCAATTGTGGAAAACGGAACCTTAGCCGACGATCAAAACAGAAGAGATTTTACCATCAACGCTTTAGCTATTAGTTTAAACAGAAGTTCGTTTGGTGAAGTCATTGATCCTTTTGACGGTTTAACCGATTTGAAAAATAAAATCATTCGAACGCCTCTTGATCCCACAACAACCTATTCGGATGATCCTTTGCGCATGTTGCGTGCTATACGCTTCTCAACCCAGTTAAATTTTAAAATTGAAGACGCGTCATTTGATGCCATAGCTGGGAATGCAAAACGTTTAGAAATTATCTCACAAGAGCGGATAACGGACGAACTCAATAAAATTATTCTCGCCACCACGCCTTCGAGAGGCTTTAAATTATTATATAACACCAAATTGCTACACCAATTCTTCCCAGAAATGGTTGCTCTTCAAGGTGTTGAGATCATTGAGGGCAAAGGACATAAAGACAATTTTTACCATACGTTGGAAGTATTGGATAATATATCAGAAAATACAACCGATATTTGGTTGCGTTGGGCCGCTATATTGCATGATATTGCAAAACCACGCACTAAAAAATTCGTTCCGATCATAGGTTGGACTTTTCATGGTCACGAGGAAGTGGGCGCCCGTATGACGAGTCAAATTTTTAAAAAATTGAAATTACCGCTGGATCATAAGATGAAATATGTGCAAAAATTAGTTCGGCTTCATTTAAGACCAATTGCACTCGTTAATGGCAGCGTTACTGATACCGCTGTTCGAAGGCTTTTGTTTGAAGCAGGAGATGATATTGATGATTTAATGACGCTTTGTAATGCTGATATCACCTCTAAGAATGACTTTAAAGTTCAGAAGTATAAGCGAAACTTTGAGAACGTTAGACGCAAATTAAAATCGGTTGAAGAAAAGGATCAAATCCGTAATTTTCAGCCACCTATCTCTGGTAAAGAGATCATGGACATCTTTAAATTAGAACCTTGCAAGGCAGTCGGAAATCTAAAAAACGAGATCAAAGAAGCCATTTTAGAAGGTACGATAAGGAACGATTATACGGAAGCCTATGCCTTTATGATCGAAGCGGCGAAACGGATGGATATTAACGTTCCAAAAGGAGTTAAATAAACGTGTCTCAACGTTTAGTTGTGGAAAACTTCAAGAAGTAGTTGCATTCTTGCACCAAGTATACTTTAACTTTACGTGTTAAGAAACACTACCCCCTTTTTATGATTGGAAGACTAATCAAGAAAAAACTAGACGCGAACAAATTGGCGAATGTATTTGTCAATTCATTATTGGAAATCACAGAGAACGGCTTTGAAGACGTAAAATCTATGATTAGTGATGATACCGCTTTCGTCTCCTATCCGCAACTTGCATCAAATGCAGAAGATAAATTTTTGCTCATTGTCATTGTCGGCAACCTGCGTTATTTGGACTCTCATTTTGAAGTGGTAGAAGCTAAAGAAATTCACACCCAAATTGTGCGTAAGTTTGCTGCTGTATTCTCTATGGAAGAAGCCGCTTTTGAGAAAATCATTCAAGAATACGATTCACTTATCTCACGCGTCAATCACCCTTCTAAAAATACCCTGTACGGTATGTCAAAGGCTGTTTTTCACAAACTCAAACTCAATGAATTTCAAGAAGACTATTTTAAAAACATGAGTACACCTAATCCTTTATTCTTAAAGAGAATGGATGAAATTATGATGAACTTCTTGTGGGATTGGGATGAGTTTTTCAAAAAGCATAAGATGAATTTTAGTTAGTACTACGCTTAATGGATCAATGGCAAAAGATTGAAGACAGAAGATTAAAGACAGAAGATCTAAGACTATCAACTAATAACTCTAAGACTAATAACTCTAAGACTATCGACTAAAAACTATCAACTAATAACTCTGCGACTCCCGACTAACAAATTCAAAACAAAAGACTTATCCTCTAATTTCTAGTGACCCAAGAATTCACCAAAGATTTATACAGACTTTTTTTTCCAGTATTTAAATCCAACCCGATACACGCTACTTCCAACAACATACTCCATACTTTGTACTTCTACCCACTACCTCTTACCTATAAAAATCTTCTGATAACAAGCTACTTAAGAAAAAATGAGTATATTCACCAACCAATAAACAAAGTTTTACGTTGACCGATTATACCGACTTAGATATGAGAAAAATAGTCCTAATTTTAATTTCAGCTTTGAGTTTGCTTTATGGCAATCTTACATACGCTCAACTGTATCCAGGAGGTGACTCATGCGAAGTCGCCGTGCCAATTTTGCCAGGATATGGATATAGCACACCTTTTGATGGTGACGGAATACTTGACCATTGGTACAGTTTTATTGCACCGTGTGATGGAGAATTGATCGTCAGTAACGGCGGAGAAAATGAACCCGGAAAAAGAATCCATACCGGCGTATGTGGCAGTTTGGAACTGGTAGCCGAAGGCACGTGGGCTGAACTTTCGGCTTCTCACACTATGTTAGCTGGTGAAACCGTATTTATTCAAATTAATAATAGTTGGGACTTAATATCTCAGTTTAATATTGAATATGAAGGATGTGCGGAAATTGATTCGGCGCTACTCGATATTTCCGGAACGCTCTATTATGATATGAATGATAATGGTGTTCGCGATTTAGGAGAAGATGGCAGATACTTAAATTTTATACTTTCCGATCCTGTTGGTATATTCTGCGGAACAAATCTTGACGGATTTTATTACAGTCCAGTCACAGATTTGCCAGACGGTGTCTATGAAATTTATCCATCTCCGTTTGAACATTGGGGAATTTCCTCAGACTCGGCATTCTATACAATTGTAGTTGACGACACCTATGAGCAGCGCGATAGCCTAGACTTTGGATTTTATCCTGACTCGATATTTCACGAATTAAGTACGGAATTAATTGGTGGTTACCCCAGATGTAATGATACAATTTTATATACATTAGATATTCAGAATACAGGAACAACAATAACCTCAGGTTCTATGCATTTGGAGATTGACGACAGCCTTTATTACGTCACAGCCAATATTTTACCTGATTCTATTGTCGGACAACACCTTTATTGGCATTATGATGATTTGTTTTTCGGTGAACATCATCAAATATTAGTTCAATTAGGTACACCAGATGGACTTGAAGATGACGTACTTAGCACACTTTGGACAACGATTGACTCCGCTGATATAGAACTATTTTCTTCCGTAACATCTCTTGAACAGACCATAACATGTGCGTATGATCCAAATGATAAAACACCAACACCACTTGGAGTTGGTGAATTTGGTTATATCTCACCATTAACAGAAAGTATCGAATATCTTATACGTTTCCAAAATACGGGAACAGACACTGCAATCAACGTAGTAATCAAAGATCAACTTGATGCAAATATCGATTGGAACAGTCTTTCCATTTTGTCATACAGTCATCCAATGAGCGTAGAGATGAATGCGGAAGGTGAATTGTCATTTATTTTTAACACGATTATGCTTCCCGACAGCAATGTGAACATGATAGCGAGTCAAGGTTTTGTGAAATATCGCGTTGATTTATTACCAGGTTTACCTTTAGAAACAAGCATCTTTAATACAGCGAATATTTATTTTGATTTAAACCCTGCGATCGTTACCAATACAACAATCAATACTTTACATCTTGATGATAGTGGATTAGATGATCTATCTGAAAATCAACAATTATTGGTTTATCCTAATCCTTTTAGTGAAATGGTGACCGTTTATTTTGGAGAAGATTTGAAGAATTATTCAATTCAAGTTGTTGATCTACTCGGTAACGAGGTTTATGTAAATAACCAAGTCAACGGTAGTCAAATTCAAATTCAAGCCAGTGAACTTACAAAAGGTATGTATATTCTTTTGCTGATCGATAATGAATCGAAAGAAGTTGTTACAAACGCTAAATTGATGGTGAAATAACCGCTTACACTTAACCTAAAAAATTAAATCTGAGATGGTCTGATGAATGTAATTCTTCGGTTCTGTCTCAGTTTTTTTTATCCCGTTTATTGCATGACTCAAATTAAGACTTTTGATGGCTATGCTCAAAGACAAAAAATCAAAGACTATCAACAAAAACGCTGCGCGGCTCGCGCCAGTGGAGTCGTGAAGATAGCGCCCGACATGACCGC
>JALQVX010000270.1 GCA_023263555.1 Crocinitomix sp. | reverse complement strand
GTAGCGAACGGCGTCGTGCATTTCAGAAGGCCCTTGATTAAATTTATTTTTGTGTTGTTTGGGAATAGCATAGGGTGGATGCGACGAAATGGTGAAGATGGTTGAAAAGAAAGGCGCTTTGAACGCAGACATTTGATCAACTGACCAGTCTAAGAAGGGTTCGTCAAAAATTCCCCACGTTCCATCAAAATCTTTATCATTATTATATTCAGATCTTCCGTAATAATTATCAAAGCCAGTGACATCAGCAAAAACGTCAAAATTCATGGAGCCATTTGTTGCGCCGTGAAAAAAGCCAGATTCATACCCTTTTTTCGCTAAAATCTTCGGCAAAGATTCGATTTGATTCGCTGCGTAGGAAGAGGTGAGGTACTCAATTTCCATTAATTTAGGAATTGACGAAATCACAGAAGGCATTGCATCCATTGATTTTTTTCCATTCGCGTAACAATTCGTGAAGACGAGTGAACTGTCAATTAACGAATCAAGAAAAGGGGTATATCCAATGGTTTCACCATTAATCGAAGCAATGTATTCGACCGAAAAGCTTTCCATCAAGAGAATAACAATATTGGGTTCATCAAGTACAGGCTCCGAACTAAATTGGTGGATCGGATTATACCGCTCGATCAATTCATCCGGAGTAAAATAGTCCTTTTCTTCTAATTCAATATTGCCCCATGTTTTAATCACTGTGAAGGCCGAATTGAGAACCAATTGGATATTCTGATCAATTGTATAACTCGCCGCTTTTGGCGCTGCGATTGGCTTTAAACCAAAACCTCCGCGTCCAACGATTACAAACAAAGCTGCAGCAAAAGGAAATAAGATGATTTGGTGAAGCCAAGAGCGTTGGGCGCTGTCATCCTTCATTCGATTAATGCGTTTGTACAACCAAATTCCAATGAGTTGGAAGAGTAGTAAGAAGAGCAAAAGGTACCAGTAATCGGTTAAGAACGACGGCATTTGTTGCATTAAATCATCCCCAAATCCTAACATTTTTATCAGCGAAGCCGTTGAGCGCGAAGAGGTATGTTTAAAATATTCAATGTCGATCAGATTGATCAAGACGGTCAAGAAAAGGATGATGTTAAAGGATAGCCCCAATACGATTTGATATACTCTCGTTCCTCTCCATTTATTCGGAAACATCTCCAAGGCTAGTAAAGGCAGGCAAACAATGGCAGCCGTGACAAGATCAAACCAAAATCCAGCGATAAAATCAGTAAAATAAACAATTGGAAAATGGTCGTTATTCAAGATCAAGAAGAGGACACGACAGAGGGTGTAAATCAAGGCCAAGATTCCTGCCTTAAGCAAGAATTTAATAAAATAATTAGGGATGAGTTTACGAACCAACTGTCTTTCTATTTGGTGTGAAAATTAACGAATATCTACCCGCATCCAATAATTGAAAAGCGCTCCTGATTTTGCATCAAATTTCGGTGTGAAGACAAAGTTTGACTGTTGATTTCCTTCCATCTCAAGTTGATACGTTTTCATAATGTTATCACGAGCAATCAAAATCTCAACTTCATCACCAATTTTGAGCTTGCCAATTCGATCTTCAAAATCATCCTTATCCACGCGGTAACCATTCACGGCAATGATTTCATCATTCACACTCAATCCTTGATTTTCGGCAGTAGAACCGCTATACACCGTCGAAATAGTGAGTATTCCTCCATTCATTGAAGTGCGAATCCCTAGAGCGGGTTTTGCTGATTTTTCCGTATTTTCAATAATCAGTCCAACATTTGCAAAGAATTTAGGATAGTCAACCAACTTGGTTCCGTACACATAGTCTTTGAAAAACCAATTCATGTCTTCGCCAAGAAATTTCTCTAAGGTCGATTGAAATTCAGCCTCTGTAAATCCAACATCACTTTTCTTATAAAAATCGGCATAAAGCAGTTGCAAAAACTGATCTAACGATTTTTTTCCTTGAAATTTATTGATAATATACAAATCGAGCATGGCCGCTAAGATTTGACCTTTAGAATAATAAGAAATCGTCGTGTTTACACTATTCTCAGTCGGTCGATACGCTTTTATCCAAGCGTCAAAGCTGGCGTGAGCAACGGGTTGAACTAAATTTCCCGGTTGATTTTCAACATAATTTATCGTACTGAATAGTTTTGCCATATAGTCGTCCTCCGAATAAAATCCGGCTCTTCGTAAAACTAATTCATCATAATAAGAGGTAAATCCTTCCATAACCCATAAGAGGTCTGTGTAGTTTTCTGAATCGTAATCAAAAGGTCCTAAAGCTTTAGGGCGCATGCGTTTTACATTCCATAAATGAAAATATTCATGAGCGACCAAACTAATAAAGCCTAAATAAGCCTTTCCTTCATAGGTCCATCTGTTAACTTCTAATGTTGTTGACTTTTTATGCTCTAAACCTCCTGATGGAACGGTGATATTGTGGATAATAAAGAGGTAGTTTTCATTTGGGTTTTCACCCATTATAATGGTTTCTGCTTCCACAATTTTGGCCATGTCACGTTGTAAGGTTGGAATGTCATAGTTTCCTTCGCCATACATGGCAACCGTATGATCTACTCCGCTTGCTTGGAAATGAAATTCAATTTGATTTCCAATTTCAATTGGGCTGTCCACTAATTGATCATAGTCCTCAAAAAGAAAGGTGTTTTTTCCTTTTTTTTCGAGTGCTGTTGAGATTTTTTTAAAGTCTTTGTGCGGATTGATGGTCAATTTACCCGCTTGGTCGCGATCGCCATCAATGTACATGAACATACTTGTTCCATTCACATACCCGTGTGAATCGTCTAAAAAACTTGTTCGAACCGAAAGTTCAAACGCATACACTTCATAACGTATAGTAATCGATTCATGACCTTTAGTAGAAACTTTCCAAGCATTCTTTGCCAATTTATCAACTTCAATTTCCGAACCGTCCATATCAAAGGCATGAATGAGGTTAAGATTTTTCGAAAATTCTCTGACTAAGTAGGAACCTGGCGCCCAAACGGGCATTTTTACAGTGAGTTCATCTACCGTAATTGCTGAAATTTCCATTTCAACTTGAAAATAATGAGAATTCGGATTATCCATGGATAGCGAATAATCTACTTTCGCACCAAAACTGGTTAACGAAAAATAGATAAACCCTACCGCTAAAAAAATTGATTTAGTCATTTCTGCCGATTTTACTTCAAAAGTAAGCATTTGAATTAAATATTACTTAGTTTTGTTCTTACACAAATCGTTCCGAAAATGAAACAATTATTCTATCCCTTTCTATTTTTAGCCCTATTGACAGCTTGTAATAACTCGCCCGATACAACAGAAAACGGTGGTAATGAGGAGAGTGAAGAATTAGCACGGTTACGTTCAGAAAACAGAGCGTTAGAAAGTCAGTTGGTTGAAAGAGATTCTGTTCTTAACGAATCGATTATGTTATTCAATGAAATCGAAGAGAATTTAGCCATGATCAACCTAAAAGAAGATGAGATTCGTTTTAGATCCAATGATATTGAATTAGCAGAAGATGGCAAGCAGTGGATTTTGCAAGAGATTCAGAACATCAACTATTTGCGTGAAGCGAATCAAAAGAAAGTCAGTGAGCTGAATGGTCAACTTCAAAATAAAAATTTGCAGATCGAAGAGTTTAAAACCATGGTTTCGTCTTTAATGAACAAGATTGAGGTGCAAGAAGAGGAGATTGAAATGTTACGTGTTGAGCTTTCTGATTTGGATCAAGAATATGTAGAGTTATTAGAGGCATATCAAGAACAATCTCAAATTGCGGCTGAAACTATTCGTGAACTCAATACGGTTTATTATGCATACGGTACAGAGGATGAATTGATCGAGAATGGTGTCATTGTAAAAGAGGGAGGTTTTATTGGGATAGGTAAGAAAACGGAACTTAAAGGTGATTTAAACGACGCTTATTTTACAAAAATTGACCTTTCATTGAAAAAACAAATTGATGTCATGGGCGGAAGTAAGGTTAAATTTATTACGGATCATCCGTCTAGCGCCTATGAAATCGTAAGTACAGGACAAAAACACAGTATCAAAATTATTGATCCTAAAAGCTTTTGGAAAGTTTCTAAATATTTGGTGGTTGTGGTTGAATAAAAGAGAGGAGAAGCAGTTCTCCGCCCAATCAAACAACCTTTAAATTGTCATAAGAAGCAAGGAGATGTATACAATATAAGAACTTAAGAGCATTACACCTTTCAAACGCCCTATTTTTTTACCAATCAACATCATTGGAAGCAGGGAAAGGGCGATCGCGATCATCCAAATTAAATCGCTGTGAATGGTGACCTCCGAAACGGTAATCGGACTGACCATGGCGGTAATCCCAATCACGGCCATGATGTTGAAAATGTTTGATCCAATTAAGTTACCAATAGAAATATCTGCTTCTTTTCGATAAGCCGCAACGGCAGAGGTAATGAGTTCGGGAGCTGAAGTACCAAATGCTACAACGGTCACACCAATGACACGTTCTTCCATTCCAAAGTGCAAAGCAATTGAAGAAGCACCGTCTACGAGCCAACCCGCGCCAAAATATAATCCCACTAGTCCCAATGCAAGATATCCCGTAGCCTGGAACATATTCATTTTTAGTGCTTCGATTTCTCCTTCAGCATTTGCTGCTGCTGCGAGTAACTTCGTTTTCTTGCGCGAATTTCGGATGAGCAGGACAGTGAAGGTGACAAGAATGGTAAAAAGGATCGCTCCCTCATAAAAGACAAAGATTTCGTCCAAGGCAAAAACAGCGAAGAGCATAGTCGCCAAGAGCATCATTGGGTAGTCAATCCGTTTCGTATTCCGATCGACAACCATGGGTAAGATTAATACAGTGATTCCGAGCACTAAGGCAAGGTTGGCTATATTCGAGCCAATTACGTTACCGATTGCAATTTCGGGATGTCCACTAAGTGCAGCATTAATAGATACGATAAGTTCAGGTGCTGATGTTCCGAATGAAATAACGGTCATCCCTATGACCAGCGTCGAAATTTGAAATTTTTTGGCAATACCTACGGCTCCTCTTACAAGGAATTCGCCAGAAAAAACGAGCGTCAAAAGTCCAAGAATTAACCAAAAATACATCATGAAATTTCTTCTTTTCCTGTCGGTTTATCGGTCTTTTTTTCTGGCTCCTGAATCGGCTTGGAATCCGCAGGAGCTTCTAATGTGGTTTCGGGATTGTCCGGCCTGAAATCAAGGGGTTGACTTGGTTCTTCAATTAATTTTTTAATATCGTCAAGGGGATTCCCAACACCAAGGTCTTTTCTCATTTCAAGCGTAGAGTTTTGAATGTCGCGCTTAATTTCGTTAGATGCAGATCTGATTTCACGCATTCCTTTTCCCAACGACTTCGCTAATCCAGGCACACTTTTGGAGCCAAAGAGCATAAGGACAGCAAGTAAGATAAAAATTACCTCAAAACCACCGATACTATTTAAAAAGAGTAAGTTCATAAAAACAGAAAAGCCCTCCAAAGTTAAGGAAGGCTTTTCATTTAAGTGTAATTTTTACTAACTTTTTTCAGATCCTTTTTCTGGATTCTTAGGATCGATCTTGATTGGATTTTTCTTCGCCAAATCAATTACAAGCGGAGTTGCAATGAAGAGTGAAGAATACGTACCAACAACGATACCGATCATCAAGGCGAATACAAATCCTTTAATGGCGTCACCTCCGAAAAGGAAGATCACTAAGAGTACGATAAACGTAGATAATGAGGTGTTAACCGTACGACCTAATGTTGAGTTTAAGGCTGTATTGATAGTTTCCTTTGAATCACGTTTAGGATGCTCCAATAAGTATTCACGAATCCTATCGAATACAACAACCGTATCGTTAATCGAGTAACCAACAACAGTTAAGATCGCTGCAATGAAGGCTTGGTCAACTTCTAATGAGAAACCAATCCAACCATAACAGATCGAGAATAAAGACAATACAATCAAGACATCATGCGCCATTGCGATAAGGGCACCTAAACCAAATTGCCATTTTCTAAATCTAAATAAGATGTATAAGAAGATGATCAATAAAGAGAATCCGATTGCATAGAATGAATTTTTCTTTAAGTCGGCAGAAATCGTTGGCGCAATCATTTTTGATTCCGTAATTTCAGACTCACCAAATTCTGTAAGTCCTGCCTTCAATAAAGCCTCAACCTCGTTGTTCACCTCAGTCATTGATGTATCATCAATCGTCTGAACCATCTTATATTTGGTTGTTATCAAAGCAGTGTATGGATTGTCTACCATTTTAACACCAGGCTCATTTCCTTCAAATTGTGCTTTTAAGTTCGTACGAATCGCCTCATAATTTGCTTCTTGATCAGAGAACACTACTTTGTATTGACGACCTCCTTCGAAATCTACACCGTAATCTAAACCTTTAGAGATTAATGAAATAGCGCCTAAAATAACAACAACAGAAGAAACGATATAGAAAAGTTTACGCTTCTTAACAAACTGAATATTTGTTTTTGTAAACCAATTTTCAGTCATTTTTGTAGAGAAGCTGATTTTCTTGTCTTTTTCAACAAAGGCCGTGATAATCAATCGTGTGATAACAACCGCTGCAAAGAAAGAGGTAAAGATACCAATGATTAATGTCGTTGCGAATCCTTTAATTGGTCCTGTTCCGAAGATGGCCAATACAATACCTGTTAATAGGGTTGTGATGTTCGCATCTAGGATCGCAGATAAGGCTTTGCTATAACCCTCGTTAATCGCAGCTTTTAATCCTTTACCATGGCGTAATTCTTCACGAATACGTTCAAAGATAAGTACGTTGGCATCCACCGACATACCGATCGTGAGGACGATACCTGCAATACCAGGAAGTGTCAAAATCGCTTTAAGTGAAGCGAGTGCTCCAATCAATAAGAAAATGTTGATGACCAAAGCAGCATCAGCAACTAAACCGGCTCTATTATAATAGAATACCATGTAAATCAATACAATCAACAAAGCAAAGCCAAAAGAAGCCATACCTGAATTGATGTTGTCAGCACCTAAAGAAGGTCCAACGACTGATTCATCTACAATTTTAACTGGGGCAGGAAGTGCACCTGCATTTAATAGACCTGCTAAATCAGTTGCTTCGGCCATTGTGAAACGACCTGTAATAGATGAGCTTGTGCTCATAACGTCATTTACAACTGGTGCAGAGAAGACCAATTTATCCATTGTGATTGCAACTTGTTTGTCCAAGTTAGCACGCGTCATATCTTCCCATTTTGAAGCACCTAGGTCATTCATAACCATTCGCACACCAAATTGTCCAATTTGTGAATCGTCTAAAGAAGCATAATCAATATCTTTTCCACTTACCATTGGTCCATTTGAAGGAACTTTGATGGCATGCAAATAAATCAATCCAACAGGTAACCCATTCTTATCTTCCATTTCTTTAGCATCCCACATGAAAACTAAATCTTGTGGTAATCCTTGGCGAACAAGTGGGTGGTTTAAACGTTCATTTAGCGTAGCAGTATCTTTAATGCTTGTATAACCTACAATTGATCCTTGTTGGTAACCAGAAATTTGTCCTTGCTCATCATATTGAAAAGACAATTGCATTAAAGAAGAGATCGGGTATTTTTTAGTCCGCTCTTCGTCCGTCATTTCTGCGATAGAAGAAGAATCTTCTTCAGCTGTTTCTAATAAGTCATCTTCTTCATTTTGAGCAAGAAGTGGGTCTTCAGTAACAGCCGTAGTATCATTTGGATCAACAACTGTCGTATCAATTGGTTCTTCAACTTCAGTTTCTTGAGCGCCATATAAAGCAACACTCAATAAAGGTTCAGTTTGAACTAGAATTCCAGCAATTCCATTCTCGGCATTGTCATAAATTTCGAAAAACTCGAGGTTTGCAGTTGTTTGTAAACGATCTCTAACCGATTGTTTATCCGTAACACCAGGTAATTCTACAAAGATACGGTTAGTCGCTGGTTGTTTTTGAATTGTTGGTTGAGCAACACCAAATGTGTTTACCCTTTTTTCAATGATGATTTCAACACCGTCCAATGCATTCACGGCTTGCTCTTTCAAGAAGGCACCAACTTCATCATTGGTTGCGTCTGCAGCCAACTCATCTTGGTTGTGCATGTGGAAAAGCTTTGCCATTGGCACGCCTGGATTCGCAGTAGTGTATTCTTCAACAAATAGGTCGATAAAATTACCTTCTCCTAAGTTCGCACGCTCGTTTGCTTTGTCAAATGGTACGCGGAAAGACTGGCTTTTCGTATTCCCAGCAAGACTAGCAACTAATTCTGGTACGGAAATTTCTAAGGTTGCACTCATCCCTCCTTTAAGGTCAAGCCCCAAGTTGATTTCGTTACCTTTACATTCTTTGTACGTGTAGCCCATGAAATGAACCTTTTCGTTCATTTGCGAACGAATATATTCTTCACGGTATTGATTTCTCAACGTTGAACTATCTTGATTATCGCTAAGGACAAGTTTGTTGTCACCTATTCCAATGAATTCTGTTCCGGTTGCGTAAACTGAATCAATTTGTTCTTCTGCATACTTTTCAGCTTCCTTTTCAACACGACTCGTGGCCATGGTGAAGGTAAGCTGGTAAATACAAGCCAATGCTAAAGCGATAGTGATTGACCAAAAAAAGCCTTTATTTCTCATTTAAAGTTATTGTTTATCTAATGTACAATTTTTCAAGCCTGCAAATATAGAATTTCAAATGTAAATAACCAATAGTATTTAAGCGAAATAAATTGATTTCGCTTTATTCAACACGCAGGGGATGATTATTTTGGGTGAACTTACTTGAAATACCACAAAAAAAAAATAAAAAAGGTCGAATGAAAAACTCCGACCTTTTTAACGTTTGAATTTTTTTTCTAGGCTTTATAAAATGGTGGTTTAACCACTTTTGCCTTCAGTTGTTTATTTCTTACCTCGATATAAATTTCAGTATCGATTGCTGCGAATTCTGTTTTTACATATCCTAGTCCAATCGCAATATTCATAGAGGGCGACATAGTTCCTGATGTGACTTTGCCGATTGCATTACCGTCTGCATCATTGATGATGTAATCATGACGCGGAACACCTTTGTCAATTAGTTCGAAACCCACCAATTTACGATCAACACCAGCCTCTTTTTGAGCCTTTAGGTTTTCCGAATTGGTAAAATCTTTGGTGAATTTTGTAATCCAACCCAAGCCTGCTTCTAGTGGTGAAGTGGTATCATCAATATCATTTCCATATAAACAAAAGCCCATCTCTAATCTTAAAGTATCTCTTGCACCCAAACCAATTGGTTTTAATCCATACGCTGCTCCTGCAGCAAATAATGCATCCCAAACTTT
>JALQVX010000159.1 GCA_023263555.1 Crocinitomix sp. | reverse complement strand
AAAGCAACAAATAAAGGTTGTGGCTTTTCTACCGTACTTTTGTACTCCGGATGAAACTGCGTTCCCACAAACCATGGGTGATTTGGTATTTCTACCACTTCAACCAATCCCGTTTCAGGATTTTTACCCGTTGCAATCATACCATTTTTCTCAAATTCAGCTAAATATTCACTGTTGAATTCATAACGGTGACGGTGACGTTCCGAAATAATCTCTTCGTTATAAGCTTGCGAAATTTTGCTACCATCTAATAATTTACACCTATATGAACCTAAACGCATAGTACCACCTTTTTGTGTAATTCCTTTTTGATCATCCATGATTGTAATCACAGGATGTTCACAATCTTCTGAAATTTCTGTTGTATGGGCGTCTTTCCAATCCAATACATTACGCGCATATTCAATAACCGCACATTGCATCCCTAAACAAATTCCGAAAAATGGAATCTTGTTTTCTCGTACATATTGAATGGCTAGAATTTTACCTTTAATTCCTCTTGAACCAAATCCAGGAGCAACTAATAAGCCATCTAATCCTTCTAATTTTTCAGCAACATTCCCCGCTGTAATATTATCCGAATGGATCCACTCCAATTCGACGGCACATTCGTTTGCTGCACCTGCGTGAACGAATGATTCAACGATTGATTTGTAGGAATCTTTTAGCTCAATATATTTTCCAACTAAACCAATTTTAACGGTTGATTTAGGGTTTTTCAATCGATCTAAAAAAGCACGCCATTCTCTTAATTCAGTATCACCTTTTGCCGGTAAATCTAGTTTTTGGAGAACAACTTTGTCCAATTCCTCCACCTGCATTAAAAGTGGAACTTCATAAATTGAATCGGCATCAATGGATTCGATAACGGCAGTAGGACTGACATTACAGAATCGTGCAATTTTTTTACGGATTGTATTATCTAAAGGATGCTCTGTTCTACAAACCAAGATGTCTGGTTGTACACCAACTTCCAATAAGGCTTTTACTGAATGTTGTGTTGGTTTCGTTTTTAATTCACCCGCAGCTTTTAAGTATGGAACTAATGTGAGGTGAATAACCAAACAATCATCTGGATATTCCCACATCATCTGTCGAACAGACTCAATATAGGGTAAGGATTCGATATCACCAACCGTTCCGCCAATTTCTGTGATCACAATTTCAAATTCACCCGACTTACCCAAAATTTGGATGCGTTCTTTAATTTCGTTTGTGATATGCGGAATAACCTGAACGGTTTTACCTAAAAATTCGCCACGACGTTCTTTATCCATTACGGATTGATAGATGCGACCTGTTGTAACGTTGTTTGCTTGTGAGGTTGGAACGTTTAGGAAACGCTCATAGTGACCAAGATCTAAATCGGTCTCTGCACCATCATTTGTGACAAAACATTCTCCGTGCTCGTATGGGTTTAGCGTTCCCGGATCTATATTAATATACGGATCCAATTTTTGGATGGTAACTGTATAGCCGCGTGCTTGTAAAAGTTTTGCTAGTGAAGCAGAAATGATTCCTTTCCCCAGTGAAGATGTTACCCCGCCGGTTACGAAGATGTACTTGGTTGAATTAGACATAATCTTATTTTGTAACTACGGGAAGCAAAGGTAGTGTAAATATTACTCCTATCGTGGTTAAATGAGAAATTAAAATGAACTATTAATTAACAATGAAGACAAGCTTGTGTTAATAAGGAACTTATCAAATTGTGAATTCTTCGTCAATAAGATCTGAATCTTGTGTTTCTTTTTTCTTCGCTAAGTTGCGCTTGAGAATTTGATAAAAGATAACGACTGTAAGGATGCCAAAAGGTAAGGCGATAAACCCAACGACTAAGTCATTCAAATGCGAAATTTGCCAAAGACCATAAACCTCGCCAAGACCTAAAATAACGCCTCCTAAAAATGTCCCAGCATAATAGCTGATCACTGCAATAATCGCATAAACCCATTGGGTTGTTTTATCGTTTTTGTATTTACCAATTAAGTCGTAAAATGTTTTTCCGATAAAGTAGAGGAGAATGATGCCTAACATATGCCTTCTTGATTTAATCTAATTTTTCCTGAACGGCAATCATCTTTAGGAGTGAGATTGCACATTCAATTCCTTTGTTACCATGCACACCACCTGAACGATCAATTGATTGTTGCTTGGTATTATCTGTTAACAAGCAAAACGAAACAGGTGTGTTGTATTCCAACATGATGTTCATTAAGCCTTGGGTAGCTCCTGAACAAACGAAGTCAAAATGTTTGGTTTCGCCTTGAATCACACAACCGATAGCGATAATGCCATCCAGGTCTTCATCATGCTCAAGCATAAACTGCGTTGCTAATGGCAATTCAAATGCACCTGGCACGTGTTGAACAATAATGTTTTTCTTCTTCACACCATTCTCACGCAATGCTTCTAAAGCACCGGCCAATAAATTATCTGTGATGTCATCATTCCACTCAGAAACAACAATGCCGACTTTAAAATCGGCACCGTTTGGGATTTTTCCCTTATCGTATTCTGATAAATTTTTTCCTGCTGTAGCCATCCTTAGTTTTGAGCGCGTGCAATGTATTTTTCGATATCTGTTGCTTCTTCAGCTTTTTCCCACTCCTCAAGTATTTCTTCGTACACTTCTAATGCACTTTTCTTATCTCCCAAGGCTTCATAAGCTAAACCTGCTTTTTTCAACATCATGGGAGAAGTGAAATCATTTTCTTCGCGTTCCGCAGCCTCTACAAATAGATCAGCAGCTTCTTCGTATTTGTCCATTTCAACGTAACAATCACCTTTTAAACCAATCACTAATGTGCCAACAACCACGTCATCAAAATCACATTCGTCAAAATAAGTAATCGCTTGTTCAAACTCACCACGATCCATAGCAGCAATTCCTAAGGTATAATTTGCAATATTCCCGCCTGATGTTCCAGCATATTCATCTGCAACGGCATACATACCCTCGAAATTCTCATTTCCGTTTGCAGCTAATTCCAATGAATCTTTTTCAAACTCATAGAACGCCGGCCAATAAGCCTCTAAGGATTTTTCTTCTTTCGGACCTGAAATAAAAGCTTTGTATCCAATAATTCCTAGGATAATCGCTACAATAGCGCCTCCTCCAATCATTATAGGTTTCTTATATTTGTCAATAAAGCTCTCTGTAGAAGTTAGATCTTCCAGGTCGTGTGCTCTTTCGGTAGTTGTCTTTTTTGCCATTTTTGTTTTCAAAATATCATGCAAAATTAATTTTTTTTTGTTTCAAATTGCGATAAAATGCAGAATTTTACAATCAAATTGTTCAAGACCTCCTTATTAGATGATTAAATCACTTCAAAAATCAGTATTCATTCGGATCTTACCTCCTTTGCTCATGGCGCTTTTGGTGCTGAATTTGGGATGGAATACCCCACGATCAAACTTTAATTTTTTTATTGCCCAATACGTTGCGTCATTTGCACTTTTTTATTTGATTTGGTTAAATCGTGCCGAATTTTCTTTTCGACACTTTCTCATCTTTGCCGTATTTTTAAGAGTATTACTCTTGCCAACCTTGCCCGAATTGTCCAATGATTTTTACCGGTTTTTTTGGGATGGCGAATTATTGAATCGGGGCGTGAATCCTTTTGCGCATACCCCCAATCAATTAATGCATGATCCGCTTTTATATAGCGAAGGGTATATGCGATCCCTTTATCATGGGATGGGTGATTTGTCGCAAGCGCATTATACCTGCTACCCGGTTTTAAATCAGTTTATTTTTTACCTCACAACCTTATTGAGTAATTCATTGGTGTCTAATGTGATTGCGCTTCGTGTGGTCATTATTTTGGCGGATCTTGGTGCAATTTATTTTGCCAAGAAAATTGCCGATCATCTAAAAATAGATGCGCATAGAATTTGGTTGTATGCCTTAAACCCCTTTATTATTTTGGAATTTACGGGGAATTTGCATTTTGAAGGGGTGATGATTTTTTTCTTGCTCGGTGCCATTTATGCCTTGTTGAAAAATCAATGGATGGTCGGTGCTATTTTCTTTGCATGTGCCATTCAGATTAAACTGTTGCCTTTAATGCTCTTGCCTTTTGTGCTTAAAAAACTAAAATGGCGCCTGTCGATTGGCTTTTTGGCACTCACTGCTTTCACGGTCCTCGCTATTGGTGGTTTGATGCTCAACGAGACGTATTATCAGAATATGATGGAAAGTGTGAATGAATATTTTATCCGCTTTCAATTCAATGGCAGTATTTCTTATCTCGTCAGTGCAATTGGACAATGGCTGATCGGGTGGGAGCCTCTCCAATTTACCGGTCCTGTTTTGTCCGGAATTGCTACGTTCGGTATTTTGTTATTGGCGCTCTTAAAAGCGCACCGGAATGAGTTGGATATTTTCAAAGGGATGCTCTTTGCCCTGATGATTTATTATAGCCTCACCGCAATTGTTCACCCGTGGTATATCTCATTGATTTTGGTTCTGTCCATTTTTACGCAGTATAAATTTGGCCTAATTTGGTCATTCCTAGTCATGTTATCCTACTCCGCTTATGCCGATCCTTCTGGATTTAAGGAAAATCAACTCTTTATTTTTGTGGAGTATGCATTGGTTTATGTAGTTTTGTTCTACGAAATTTATACGTATTGGAAGATTGGTCGAAAAAAGAACGAAGCTAGTCCGATAGGTATTCAATTTAAATCTTTTTTTAGTAAAACTGAATGAATTCATTTTCCCCTCTTTTTATTCCTGTCAACCGTCGCAAGATGGTGATCATGACAATTGTCTACGGATTGTTGGGTTTATTTGCCTGTTTGTTGACTTATTATATTGGCGCAAATCAATCCTACATGAGTCACACGGTTTTTAAAGTAGCGGCAGTGATTGTTTTTGCTTTTTTTGCTGTGGTGGCGGGAACATTTGCAAAGAACATTAAAAATGATGCGGCAGGTGTTGAAATTTCGTCGAAAGGCATAAATGATCATTCGAGCTCCATTAGTGCAGGAATGATCAGTTGGAAAGAAATAAAATCCATTAGCACAGCGAAGAATTTAGCAACGAGTTATTTATTGATTCACGTCAAGCATCCACAAGAGATTATTAAAAAGGCCAAAAACAAAGCGGTAAAACGCTTGTTAGAACAAAATATGACGATTTATAAAACACCGGTTGTGGTGAATATTGGATCCTTATCCACTTCGTTAAAAGAAATTGAGTCGAATGTCGATCAATTTTATCAACGTTTTGGCGCAAAATAAATAAGAAGATGAAAGTAGATATATTGGCCATTGGGGCGCATCCAGATGATATTGAATTATCCGCAGCAGGAACAATTATGCACCAAATTTCATTGGGTCAAACGGTGGCAATTGTTGATTTGACTGAAGGTGAATTAGGATCGAGGGGAACGATTGAAACACGTTATGAAGAGGCGGCAGATGCTTCAAAAATAATGGGCGTTCAGCACCGCGTAAACCTGAATTTGGGAGATGGGTTTTTCGATTTATCAAAAGAAAATAAGTTGCGGATTATTGAGCAAATTCGCCATTTTAAACCCGAAATTGTTTTGGTGAATGCAATAGAAGATCGGCACCCCGATCACGGCAGAGGATCGCAATTGGCAAAAGAAGCCTGTTTTTTGTCGGGATTATTAAAAATTGAAACGGAATTGAACGGCGTAAAACAAGAAAAATGGCGACCAAAAGCCGTTTATAGTTATATCCAAGATCATTTTATAAAACCCGATTTTGTGGTTGACATTACACCGTATCTCGACCGGAAATTGGAGGCAATTATGGCGTATAAAACCCAATTTTACAATCCCGATTCAAAAGAACCGCAAACACCAATATCGTCCCTCGAATTCATGAATTTTCTAAAAGGACGTTGGGCACAACAAGGACGTGAAATTGGCGTAGCGTATGGCGAAGGATTTACCGTTGATCGGGCAATCGGAGTAAATGATTTGAAAGCGATTTTATAGGCTCTTTCTGGACCTTTTAATAGAATAGCGTAACGAATACAGTAAAATTTTAGCGTGTGAAAGATTTATTAGCGAACGATCAAGATTTTGTATGGCATCCGTTTACCCAAGCCTTTACGGCGCCCATTCCCCTTCCTGTAATTTCTGCAAAGGACGCCACTTTATTTACCGAAGATGGGAAAGAATATTTGGATGCCAATTCTTCCTGGTGGACCGTGAACCACGGACACGGAAATAAATACATTGCCGATAAAATTTATGCCCAATTCATGACGCTTGACCACGTTATTTTTGCAGGCGTTACACATCCAATAGCAGTGGAGATTAGTGAACGAATTATTCGTTTTCTTCCACCCGGTTTTCAAAAGGTGTTCTTTTCTGACAATGGTTCAACAAGTGTTGAAGTGGCCATTAAAATGGTGTATCAATTTTGGCATAATCAAGGAAAGAAGAAAAAACGGTTTTTGGCTTTAGAAGGTGCTTATCATGGCGATACGTTTGGGGCTATGTCAGTTGGACAGCGCGATTATTTTAATGCCCCTTTCGAGCACCTCTTTTTTGATGTCGATTTTGTGCCTTTTCCAACCGAAGAGAATGGGGAAGGGGTGCTTGAGCAAATCGAGGAACTGTTTAAAACCCGCGAATTTGCAGGATTTATTTTTGAACCCTTGGTGCAAGGTGCAGCAGGCATGCGAATCTACGATCCTAAATGGTTGAGCGGATTCATAGCGCTTGCCAAAAAATATGAGGTCTTAACCGTGGCAGATGAAGTGATGACCGGTTTTTACAGAACGGGAACGCCTTTTGCGATTCATCAAATTGAAACCATTCCCGATATTATTTGCCTTTCAAAAGGAGTAACGGGTGGAATTTTACCGATCGGATTGACGGTTGCGAAACAAGAAATTTATGATGCTTTTTTAGATGAAGAAACAGCAAAAGCGTTATTGCATGGGCATTCCTTTACAGGAAATCCTTTGTCGTGTGCGGCTATTTCGGCTTCGTTGGATTTATTTGAAAAGCCAGAAACGCTTGCTGCCATTCAAGGCATAAGTGACGCCCATCTTCAGTTTATACAAGCCGAAAAAGACAATTCAGCTTTTCGCCAGTTAAAATCAATGGGTACCATCTTGTCCATTGAATTGGAGGTTGATGAAGCATCTTCGTATTTTTCCAGTATCCGAGAACGGGCTTACAACCATTTTTTAAATGACGGCATTCTTCTGCGTCCTCTCGGTAATGTGATTTTTGTAAATCCTCCGTATTGTATTACGGAAGAGGAGTTGGAAAAGGTTTATTCTTCCATTCGGGCCTTTGCACGTGGCGTTCAATTCGTATAAACCTAAAACAGTTTGATTTTTCCGCTTTTCAGAGACTACCCCGGGCGAACTTTTCACCTTAGTATCTGTAGATCCAAGACCTACAGCTATAAATAAGTTCATCTAATTCATGATAACCTTATTAAATTGATAATGACCTAACGAATTACTGATGTCAAGCAATTTAACACACATTTTTCCATTTAGAAAGATTCTACGAATCGGCAATGTCAAGGCCAATTTTATCTTTTTAGTAAGGCCTAGTTAAGCCATTTTTAAAACTTGAGCACGACAATATCTCTGACTTAGATTGATATAAGAGCTGAAGCTTATTCTTTAATTACTCTTAGATAGTCGGAATATTTACCATCAACGATTATATTAATGATATATATTCCCGAACTTCCTTTGATTTCAAATACAAGAGGTGCATTATCGTTAAAAATAAATTTATCTCTTAATTT
>JALQVX010000153.1 GCA_023263555.1 Crocinitomix sp. | reverse complement strand
ATTTTTCCAATTAATTGTTTAGGATCCGTGCATTCAAAAAGAGGTGAAAAAAGTGTGTTCATTTCATCTTCACCTTGCTTTAAAATCGCGAGCAATAATCCCTCTTTATTGGTGAAATGTCTAAAAATGAGTCCTTCTGACACACCTGCTTCTTTAGCAATTCTACTGGTAGATGTTGCGTGAAAACCTTCATTTGCAAATAGTTGCAATGCGATTTTTAGAATATTTAATTGTTTATCCGTCATAAAAAGTGAGTAATCACTTACAAATATAGTATTAATTTTAATTGCTCGTCTAAAAACGTGTAAAAATAACAAGAGGGGGCCCATTGTGAGGTGAATTTATTCTTTAAAACGAATATCTCTAATCATCAATTGGAGCGAGGATCTACCATTCCAAAAATTCTCTTCAATCGTATACACAATATCAAAAGGTTCCTTCAAGATTCGTGTAATGAGGTGGCCAAAATTAAACGCAATACCAGTTAAGACCAGTTCGGGGTATTCATCCAAGCGCATCACCAATTTAACATGATCCTCTTTTAGAAGTCTGGATTCACCCGTATCTTTCACACCCCGCGTGACAAAAACGGGAGCCATATTATCCGGACCAAAAGGGGCTAATTGTTTCATTACCCGATAAAATTTTGGGATTCCACCAACCTGACTTTCGAAAATATCCCTAAAGTCAATCTCGGTATCAATATCCACTTCAGGTACGAGCATTTTGTCGGTGAGTAATGATTCAGCCACGGCATTAAATTTAAGTTTGAATGCCGGAACATTTTCCAGCGGAAGAGTGAGACCTGCAGCAAAATAATGCCCTCCAAATTGCGTAACAAGGTCAGCGCACTGCGCAATTGCGTCATGAATATTAAATCCTTTAATACTTCGTGCAGAACCCACAGCCACACCATTCGACTCCGTTAAAACAATCGTTGGACGATAATACATTTCAATAAGGCGCGAAGCCACAATTCCGATTACACCTTTATGCCAATTCGCATTAAAAACAACGGTTGACTTCGCATTTAAGAGCCAATTATCTTTTTCAATTAACGCCAAGGCTTCTTGGGTAATTTCTTTATCCAATCCTTTGCGCGTCTCATTGTGCGTATTAATTTGTCGACTTACCTCTGCAACATCATCTTCATTCTTTGCCAATAATAATTCAACCGCTTTATTCCCCGAATCTATTCGACCAGCTGCATTAATCCGCGGAGCAATTGAAAACACCAAGTCCGAAATTGAAATTTCTCCCGTTTTATTCGCCAACTGTAGGATTTTCTTAAACCCAATTCGCGGTTCACGATTAATGCGTACTAAACCAAAATGAGCTAAAATTCTGTTTTCACCTTGAATGGAAACCAAATCGGCACCGATACTCACCACAACCAAATCCAACAAATGTTCGATTGTTTCGAAAGGTTCTGCAAACGTCTCATTAATGGCTTGAATCAATTTAAAACCAACGCCACATCCCGATAATTCTTTAAACGGATATTCACACCCCACTTGTTTCGGATTAAGCAAAATTGCATCTGGCAATTCTTCACCAGGCAAATGGTGATCACAAACAATAAAATCAATTCCATTGGCTTTCGCATAGCTTATTTGCTCAACCGCCTTTGTTCCGCAATCGAGCGCAATAATCAACGAAAAACTATTGTCTATGGCAAAATCTACACCAATTCTAGAAACGCCATACCCTTCTTTGTAGCGATCGGGAATATAATACTCAACTTGCTCATAATAATTGGTAAGATAACTGTATACTGCGGCAACGGCAGTCGTTCCGTCCACATCATAATCGCCATAGACTAGAATATTTTCATTATTCGCAATCGCGTCTTGAATGCGATCAACGGCGGCTTGCATTCCCTTCATCAAAAAAGGATCATGTAAATCACTTAATTGTGGTCTAAAAAAAACTTTTGCTTGTTCGAAATTTTGAATACCACGTTGTCCGAGTAGATTTGCGATTGGTTTTGAAACACCTAAACCTTCTATTAAGGCAATTACGGTGTCAAGTTCGGCACTCTTTTGGATGACCCATTTTTTCTCCATCATAAAATACTATATACAATTCTTGGGGTCGAACTGTAAAGATAATAAAAGTTTGAAAGTGCGCAAATGATGCTTTTATTTTATCTATTTTTAAGAAAAAAACAAGGCATGAATCGCTTCATTATTTTCTTATTGCTATACAGTTTCACAGGACACGCTCAGGACAGTTCTGGCGTTTATTCCGTTTATTTTGATGCCAAGGTAACTCCTGGGACAAAAAAACTTACACAAATTGAAGCGAAGTACCATCACCGTTACACCCTTGTGAGCAAAGGTGAATTAGATTTTAGAGTGGCATCAGGAGATCAATTAATCGTGGATGAAGAAGGTATTTATCTCGAAAAAAACCGTCTACTCTCAATAAGTCGAACGGAAATACGTGAAAATTCGGCCTACCATTTGAATAACGATTATTTACACGGTGTTCTTCCAAACGATTCGGTTTTAGTGACATTAGACGGTGAATTATACTACTTCCTGATTCCTAGAAAAACCTTTTTATACGAAGTAGCAAGCAATAATACCTCGCTTTATCAAGGCAGAACACCGAATGAATATGTGATTTTTTCTCCTGAAGGAAATGGTGTGATATCAATCTTGATGATCAACTTTAATGGATCAGATATCACGCTTTCAGCAATCAATTTAGAGCAGAACGAATTTGATTTCCGAAAGGTTAATGGTAAAGCTGTAAATGGAGGAACGGTTCCATTATTTATCCTTTCCCCAACAAAATCTGAATGGAAAGAAATTCTGAACCATTTTGTTGTTTATGACCGTTATCACAAAGTGGATTAAGCCCACTTATAGGCACAAAAAAAGGCCATCAAAATGTGACAGCCTTTTTATAAGAATTTTATTTTGATTAATGAGAAG
>JALQVX010000202.1 GCA_023263555.1 Crocinitomix sp. | reverse complement strand
GCTCTGAGTGCGTGTTGAATTTTCAATCCTAATTGACTGAGCACCACCGAAGGAATATCAGTTGGTAATTGGGTACAGAAGAAAATCCCAACACCTTTCGAACGAATGAGTTTAATGATCACTTCAATTTGATCCATTAATTCATCAGAGGCCTGATCAAAAACAAGATGCGCTTCATCAATAAACAAACATAATTTAGGTTTATCGTCATCTCCTGCTTCCGGCAAGGTTTCATATAATTCAGCCAATAAACTTAACATGAAGGTGGAGAATAATTTAGGTTTGCTCTGAATATCCGTCAATCTTAAAATTGAAATTTGCCCAATCCCACGGCTATTGGTAAACATTAAATCCGATACATCAAATGAACGTTCACCAAAAAATAATTCTCCTCCTTGCTCCTCCAATTCAATAATCTTCCGCATGATGGTATTCACAGAAGCCGCCGAAACTTGTCCATATTCTTCGTTGATTTCATCTTTTCCATCCCCAATAATATACTGTAAACTTTTCCGCAAATCTTTCAAATCCAGCAAAGGCAATTCATTATCATCACAGTATTTAAAGAGGATCGATAAAATTCCAGCCTGTGTTTCATTTAAGCCTAAAATTTTCGCTAATAACGGTGATCCAAATTCAGAAACGGTTGCTTTCATTCGGGTACCCGCTCCTTCAGAAATTGAAAACAACTCAACCATTAACTGCCGTGCTTGGTAAGGAATGCCCATTGCGGCTGCGCGCTTCTCGATATGTTTATTGGTTTCTCCCGGTTTTGCAAGTCCGCTTAAATCACCTTTTAAATCCATGAGCAAAGATGGAATACCTTTTAAAGCCATCTCTTCTGCCAGCACTTGCAAGGATTTAGTTTTACCTGTACCTGTTGCACCCGCAATTAATCCGTGACGATTCAAGGTTTTTAACGGAATTTTGACATTTGCTCCACCAGGAGCTTCGCCTTCATAGATGGCAGCACCAAGGGTAATATAATCGCCTTCAAATGTGTATCCTTCGTTGATATGGTCTATAAATTCCTGTTTTTTACTCATTTCTTGCTTTCTAAAAGGTTGATGAACAAAAATAACGAAATTTTTATGTCTTCTTTTCGCTCTTGTTTAGAACAAGTCTAAATAATGGTTGTTATTCAGAACAATCTCACTAAATTTGCAAAAAATGATGATGAAATTTTCAGTTAACGATATAAGAGCACAATTTCCAATTCTTCAAACGAAGATTGGTAAGTATCCATTGGTTTATTTTGACAATGGCGCCACTTCGCAAAAACCGCAAGTGGTGATTGACTGTATCAATCAGTATTATTCGGCTGAAAACGCCAATATTCACCGAGGCGTACATCATCTAAGTCAAGTTTCAACGACGAATTACGAAAACGCCCGCAAGACGATTCAAGCTTATCTGAATGCTGAAAAGTCAGAAGAAATCATTTTTACTAAAGGCACAACGGACGGCATTAATTTAATTGCGCAAAGTTTTGGTCGAATGCTTAAGGCGGGAGACGAAATTTTGATCACCGAAATGGAGCATCATTCAAATATTGTTCCGTGGCAAATGGTGGCGCAAGAAAGGGGATTGGTGGTGAAATACATTCCTATGAACGAAGCGGGCGAATTGAAATTAGAAGGATTGGACGATTTGTTAACGGACCGAACGAAAATCGTTTCATTGACGCACGTTTCAAATGCGCTGGGAACGATAAATCCAATTGAGAAAATAATTGAAGCAGCTCATCAAAAAGGAGCAAAAGTGGTAATAGATGCGGCGCAATCTTTACAACATTTTAAAGTAGATGTTCAGGCCCTAGATTGTGATTTTATGGTTTTTTCCGGACATAAAATATTCGGACCAACAGGCGTGGGAATTTTATACGGAAAGGAAGATCTTTTAAATGCAATGCCGCCTTATCAAGGAGGGGGAGATATGATTAAAACGGTTTCTATGAAGGAAACAACGTATAATGATCTTCCTCATAAATTCGAAGCGGGTACACCCAATATTGTGGGTGGAATAGGGTTAGGAAAAGCGATTGAATGGTTAAGTTCATTGGATTTAGAAGCGATTCAGGCCCACGAAAATGATTTATTAGCCTATGCGACAACTGCTTTAGAAGCAATTCCGAACTTAAAAATATACGGAACAGCTGCACAAAAAAGCAGCACGATTTCTTTTTTAATCGAAGGAACGCATCCGTATGATATTGGCACGTTGTTGAATCAGCAAGGGATAGCCGTACGAACGGGACATCATTGTACGCAACCTATCATGGATTTTTTCGAAATTCCGGGAACAATTCGCGCTTCATTTAGTTTTTACAATACGCACGGAGAGATTGACCAATTTATTAATGCACTAAAAAAGGCCTTGGCCATGTTAAGCTAGTGATGACGATTGAAGAAAAAGAACGAGAATTAATTGACAGTTTTGCCATCTATGAAGATTGGATGGAGAAATACGAATATATTATCGAATTGGGTAAGGATTTACCGTTAATTGCCGACGACTATAAGACGGAGGAGAATATAATTAAAGGGTGCCAATCCATGGTTTGGCTGCATGCTGAGAAAAAGGACGATAAAGTTGTTTTTACAGCAGATGCAGATGCGATTATTGCAAAAGGAATTATTGCTTTACTGATAGATGTTTTATCGAATGAAACACCAGAAGCGATAATGAACGCCAAATTAGAATTTATTAACGCGATCGGATTACAAGAACACCTTTCACCAACCCGAAGTAATGGTTTGGTGGCCATGGTAAAACAAATGAAGATGTACGCGATTGCTTTAAACATGAAACAATGATCATTTCAAAAGACGGAAATATGGACAAGGCTGCACAAAAAGCACTTGAAGAGCTAATTATAGCAGGCTTAAAGGAGATCTATGATCCCGAAATTCCTGTTGACATTTTTGAGTTGGGACTCATTTATGAAGTAAAAATTAAAGCCGACGGTTTTGTGGAGATTGATATGACATTAACCTCTCCGAATTGCCCAGTGGCTGAAAGTTTGCCCGTAGATGTGAAAAACAAGGTCGAAAGTGTGGAAGGCGTTTCAGAAGCGAAAGTAAATATCGTATTCGATCCACCTTGGGATAAGGATATGATGAGTGAAGAGGCACAGTTGGAGTTGGGGTTTTTGTAGTCTTTTAGTCGATAGTCTTTAGTCTGAGAGTTTATAGTCTTAGAGTTATCAGTCGATAGTCCCAGAGTTGTTAGTCTTGGAGTCGATAGTTTATAGTCTTAGAGTTGTTAGTCTTTTATCTTGTGTCTTGTGTCTTGGAGTTTTTTTTAGGGAAATGGTCATTAGTGATTAGTCTTCTGTCTTTGATCTTCTGTCTTTGATCTTCTGTCTTAAATCTTTGAGCGCAGCGATCTAAGATCTAATAAACTACTCTCCTCTTAAAATCAAGAGAGGAATATCACCATAAAAGGCCATGCTTTTCGTTAGACTTCGGTGGAATAAATTCCCCCAAAAACCGTGATCTCTTTTTAGCAGGGCGATTAACCCGGCACCATCTTTTACTGCATATTGGTTTAGGGCATCTTCGCGATAGGCACCTTCGAGCGTGTCATAGGCATGATCAACTTCTGTTAAATATTGATTTAGCCTTAATTGCGTGGTGCTTCCTGCCTCTAAAACAGTTTCCGAATCAGATTGAACGTGAACGATTTTTAGACGGCAATCGCGTTGGGCAAGGACATCAATTAAAGGTTGAATCTCCCGTTTATGATGGATGCCTTCATTATCAATTGCCAAAATCACATGTTCGATCGGTTTAAGTTGTGCCGCTTCGGGAACAATGATCATAGTACTGTTTGAATGACTAATCAGGTGCGTAGTGGTAGATCCCAAAAAGAATTCGATTAAGCCACTTGCTCCTTTCGTACCCATCACAATGATCGTATTATTTGCAAACTCAACCTCTAAACGGCTGATGGCGTCCGCAACAGAACCCAATAAAACGGAAGGGCTAAACAAAGAATTATCATGATGTTCCAACTCTTCGAATCGTTCTTGCCATTTGTTAAGGCCTTGTTTTGCTCCGTCTACAAATTCAGTCATGTCAGGTATAACGGCCACTTCACTTTGCGCAACAGGCACAGGCACGGCGTGAACGAGATGAAAGTGAACCGGCGTATCGCGGTAAAGCTGCGAAGCAAATGACATGGCTTTCCAGGATTGGTCAGAAAAATCGGTAGGTAGGAGAATGTGAAGCATAGCTTTCTTTTTTCAGTTAAGTTACAAAAGATAGTCCGGCTTATCCAAATTTAAACAGCAGTGAAATGAATGATTTTTGTCAGGATTTTTTTGAGTCATTAGTGATTAGAAATTGGTGATTAGTTTTTTAGGGAATAGGCAGAAGGCAATGGGCAGAAGTGATTGGATATTGGAAAATAGTCAATAGTTTTTTTCAGGCAGAAGGCAGAAGGCAGAAGGCAATGGGCAAAAGGCAAAAGGCAAAAGTGATTGGTCATTGGAAATTAGTCAATAGTTTTTTTAGGCAGAAGGCGATTAAACTTTTATGTCCAAAAAATCTGTGATAATCTGAGAAAATCCGTGTTATTTGTGGTGTTTCTTTTGAGTCATTATTAAAACCACTTTTTCTTTTTGAAATAAAAGACCAATCCAACAGCAATCGAAATCATGACAGCCCAAATGATAAAATAGCCGTATTTCGAGGATAATTCTGGCATGTTCTGAAAATTCATTCCATACACACCTGCCACAAAGGTGAGAGGGATAAAAATAGCAGCTACGATAGTCAAGAATTGCATGATCTCATTACTCTTCTGAGAAAGGCGTGCAAAATAGAGGTTGGTTAGGGATTCTAATTCGGCTTTTGTGTCGTCCGTTTCATCTGAAATGTAGAGGACATTATCCCGAATATCGTTAAAGAAGGGGATGGTCGTTTCTTTAATGATGGCGCCTGAGCTATTGGTTAGTTTTTGCGCCTGATCGCGGAACGGGTGAAAGGATTTGCGCAACAATTGGATTTCATCTTTGCGTTCTTCAATGGAAGAAAACAACTCGTTTGACAATTGGTGACGCATACATTCTTTGAGTTCAACCAGTTCAATATTGAGATGTTCAGTGCATTTTTCATAACCAATGAGCGTTGCCTCTATCAGTAAATAGAGCAAATAGTCAGCCCCCTTTTTACGAACAATACCTGTGTCATTGAGGATACGATCTCGCACATAGCCATATAAATCACCGTGGCGTTCTTGATATGAAATCACGGTGTCATGCGTTAAAATAAAGCTTATTTGCTCGGATTGAATTTTGTGATATTTATCTTTCTTGGTGTAAACACTTTTCAGAGTCACATAGATATAACTTTCATACTCTTCAATCTTTGGACGTTCAGTCAATTGCAAAATATCTTCGCGCGTCAGTTTGTGGATGCCGTGATGCTCAAAAGATTCATGAATGAGTTCTTTATTTTCAAAACCGTGAAAATTGATCCACCGAACAGATGTTCCGTCATGTTCTACATTTAGTTTGTCCAAGGTTATATTTTCGTCATGCGTTACAAACTCGGAATTATAATTGAAGATTTGGCAATTTGACCTCATAGCATAGAATTAAAGCATAAAAAAAGGGCACAAGGCCCTTTTCTAAATTGATCTGTATTTTTACATTTTAAGCAAATAAGCAAAAATCAATGGCGCAACAATAGTCGCATCCGATTCGATAATAAATTTCGGAGTATCGATATCTAATTTACCCCATGTAATTTTTTCATTTGGAACAGCTCCTGAATACGAACCATAACTGGTTGTAGAATCAGAAATTTGGCAGAAATAATTCCAAAACGGTGTATCTGTGCGTTCCATATCTTGATACAACATAGGGACTACACAAATAGGGAAATCACCTGCAATTCCTCCACCAATTTGAAAGAATCCAATTCCATTTTGTGAATTGTCAGTATACCAGTCAGCCAAGAAAGTCATGTATTCGATTCCCGATTTTACGGTGGATGCTTTTAATTCACCTTTCATCACGTAAGAAGCGAAGATATTCCCCATGGTACTGTCTTCCCAACCCGGAACAATAATTGGCAGATTCGCCTTTGCTGCAGCATACATCCAACTATCTTTAATGTCTATTTCATAATATTGTTCAAGTACGCCAGAAAGCAATAATTTATACATGAATTCATGCGGAAAATAGCGCTCACCTTTATCATCTGCATCTTTCCAAATTTCAAAAATGTGTTTTTGCAAACGTCTGAAAGCTTCTTCTTCAGGAATACATGTATCTGTCACACGGTTGAGACCTTTTTCTAACAAAGCCCATTCGTCTTGAGGCGTTAAATCACGGTAATGTGGAACACGTTCGTAGTGCGAATGTGCGACTAAGTTCATTACGTCCTCTTCGAGGTTAGCGCCCGTACATGAAATAATTTGCACCTTATCTTGACGAATAATTTCAGCAAAAATTTTCCCAATTTCAGCTGTACTCATAGCTCCGGCCAACGAAACAAGCATTTTTCCGCCGTTTGAGAGTTGATTTTCATAACCTTTAGCGGCATCAACGAGTGCTGCTGCATTGAAATGAAGAAAATGTTTTTCAATAAAACTGGTGATTGTATTACTCATAATAATCGCTCTAATTTAAAAATCAATTTAGTGGTTCAAAGTTAGGTAATTGAAACGACACAGAAAACCAAGTGATTTTAAGAAATAAATAAATTGACCCTTAACACACAAATTTATTGCGGATAAGGGTCAATAAAAGGTTTAAAAATTGACTTATTCTTCGTCAGCTACTTTGAATTTATAGCTCAACATTTTGTAGTATAATTTTGCCGCTAAAAAGTCTGAAGATTTTTCATCTTCTTTCGGGCAAAGTTCGACGATATCAAAACCGACCACATTTTTTTCACGGAAGATTTTTTTCAAAAAATCTAAGGTTTCGTACCATAATAAACCACCTGGTTCAGGTGTTCCAGTTGAAGGCATGATCGAAGGATCAAAACAATCCAAATCAATGGTGATAAAAACATCATCCGTCATTAAATCAATAGCCGCATCAGACCAATATTCTTCTTCTTGCAATTCATGCGCAAAAAAGGTTTGTTCTTTATTCATCCACTTTAATTCGGTGACATCCATGCTTCGGATACCGACTTGAATTAAATTTGTGTTTTTACTTGCTTCGTGCATAGCACAAGCGTGATTACAAGCTGTCCCTTCATAGTCCTTGCGCAAATCAGCATGCGCATCTAATTGAACCACCGTTAAATCTTGAAAACTTTCATTAAAAGCACGAATGCTTCCGATAGAAACAGAATGTTCACCCCCAAATAAGGTCACAAATTTATTGCGAGTAATATAGCTTTTTGTGCGTTCATAGACGGCTTCTACCATAGCTTCTGGACTTGAATTTTCAGTCACAGGATCAGCGAGGTAGATCCCATTTTTATAAACTTCAGAATCCGTCTCAATATCGTATAACTCCATGTTTTCAGACGCATCTAAAAAGGCTTGTGGTCCTTTATCGGCACCTTTTTGCCATGTGCTTGTGCCGTCATAAGGCACGGGAATTAAAACAACTTTTGCAGTTTCAAGTTTACCGTATTCGCTCGGAATACCGGCATAGGTTTTATTATTCATTGTATCCTAATTTGTCCAAGAAGTCATTCGCAGTTTGCTGCTCACAAAACACCTTGGTTGTGATTTGATTATTTTCGTCTTTTTCGATTAATATATGTTTCGGGGAGGGGACAAGGCAGTGTTGCAGTCCTCCAAAACCTCCGATTGACTCTTGGTAAGCCCCCGTATTGAAGAAACCAATATACAAGGTTTTATTCACTGAAAAACGCGGTAAATAAATGGCATTAATGTGCTGTTCAGAATTGTAATAGTCGTCACTATCGCAGGTTAAACCTCCCAAAAGAACACGTTCATACTCTTTATCCCAATTATTGATGGGTAACATGATAAAGCGTTTATTGATCGCCCATGCATCTGGTAAAGTTGTGATGAAAGATGAATCGATCATATTCCATTTTTCACGATCGTTTTGTTGTTTTTGGTAGAGAATTTTATAAATCGCACCTGCACTTTCTCCTACGGTAAATGACCCAAATTCAGTAAAAATATGTGGTACATCAACCTTTGCTTCGTCGCACACCATTTTAATTTGATTGATGATTTCAGTCACCATGTACTGGTAATCATAATCGAATGCGAGCGAATTTTTAATTGGAAAACCGCCTCCAATATTCAAACTATCTAATGTTGGGCAAATTTTCTTAAGCGCCACATAGACATTCAAACATTTGCGTAATTCGTTCCAATAATAAGCATTGTCACGAATTCCTGTATTGATGAAAAAGTGAAGCATTTTCAACTCAACTTTCTCTTGGTCTTTGATCTCTTTATTGTAGAAAGGAACAATATTTTTATACCCAATTCCTAGGCGGCTGGTGTAAAATTCGAATTTTGGTTCCTCTTCAGAGGCGATTCGAATACCGATCTTATAGTTTCCGTTTACTTTTTCATTGAGCAAGCTAATTTCTTCGTAATTGTCAATGATGGGAATACAATTTTTGTGACCGTCGTTTACAAGATCAGCGATATTTTTGATATATCTATCGCGTTTAAAGCCATTACAAATGACATAATTCTCATTCGAAATCTTTCCTTCTTTTTTTAACGATTTGATAATATCAATATCGAAAGCAGAAGACGTTTCGATATGAATATTGTTTTTAAGTGCCTCGTCCAACACAAATTTAAAATGCGAGCTTTTCGTACAATAGCAGTAATAATAATTCCCAGCATATTCATTTTCATCCATTGCTTGCGCAAACCAATCTTTAGCTTTTTGGATATTTTCCGAAATTTTCGGTAAGTAACTAAATTTGAGAGGAGAACCATATTTCTCAACTAATGCGTACAAATCTACGCCATGAAAATTAAGTGTTTCTTCGGGAGTGAGGTCAAATTCTTCCTGCGGGAAATCAAAGGTTTGATCGATAAGATCTTTGTAGCGACTTTTCATTTCTGTCTATAGGCTTTTCATAGTGAAGCGGATTATCCAAAATCGGAAAACCATCTATTTTTGAAAAATTTCTTTTAAGTTATTAAATGTTTTGAATTCAATATAATACCCATTAGGGTCAATTATAAAAAAAGAGTCGTGTTCACCAACCTTATCAGTAAGAAAAACACTTGGTTCTATTTCGAAAAAACGTTTTAGTCGAAATTTTTCATGCAAGAATTTCCAATTAGGACGGTCAAGAATGACACCAATATGAAAAATCGGCAAACGTTTATTGTCTAAAGAATAATGCTGTGTTGCAATTGTTCCACTATTACTTTGTGCAAAGGTAATTTGATTGCCAAAGAAATTAACATCTACCCAATTGTGGGCTTCACGTCCAAGGTTGAATCCCAGTTCTTTGACGTAAAAATTTTTGGTTTTGATTACGTCTTCACACGGTAGCGAAATATGAAAACTAAAAGAGTCGGCTGTATTTATCATGGCTCAGTACTAAATAACACGTTTAAAACTATAATCGGATGGACGATCGGTCACATAATAGTTGATCAATTTTGTACTCACTTCACGCTCTACTCCCCTCAATTTTTTCAATCCTTCTGTAATTGGTGTCCAGCCAATTAATTCAAATTTATGCTTTTCTTTTAATTCAAAAAGCACATTTCTATCACGAATTAAGAAACAATAGAAAAGTGTTGGTTTTTCGTTGATAACGGTATTACAACAGAGGTATGTTCTCAGATCTTCTGGTTTCAAGGTAATACCAGCTTCTTCGTAGGCTTCTCTGATAGCAGCATGAATAGGACTTTCACCGCGATCCACACTCCCTCCTATCAACGTCATTTTCTCCTTATTATTCGGTCTTAACACCAAGATATTACCGTTAAGCTCGAAAAGGATTTTCGCCTTTCTCTTCATTCGAAGTTGGATTAAAAATCGTCTTCGTCTTCGTCTCCGTCGTTTTCTGCCTTATCCACATCATCAACTTCCTCGTCGTCATCCACGTCTTCGACATCATCAGTACCCTCTAATCCTTCTGGCATTTCACCTAAATCGTCGTCGTCGTCGTCGTCGAGTATGATATTACCAGGATTGGTCGATTTAAATTCGATCATATAGGTTGTGTCTTCATAATCAAAAATGAATCCATCAAAAAAGTAACCCTTTATGACATTTTTCATGCTTGTCAAATGATCCTCAACGCCATCAGGATACTTTTCTTTAATCGCTTTTTTAACCTCTGGTTTGAGTTTTATAAAAGTGGTGATAATTTTTTTGCTCATTCTTCAATAGTTATCGTTTTTCGTAATCGATTTTTAATATTCGTTGTATTGGTATGGTAACTCCTTCTTTCAAAATTACTTCTTTTTCGCTTAGTCCCCAAATTCTAGATATAATTGCTTTTAATCCCTCAATATCTTGAAAAACAATTCGAAATGTACGTGTTTTAAAAGTGTCTTTTGTTTGTATTTCTTCAATAAGTGCTTTTCGCTCAGCTTGTTCATCTTTTGAAAAAAGAATGTCCTCTTTAGGAAAGTGCAATAATACGATTTCTTCTGTATCTACCCAAGCAGTTTGCGGTTCTATTCTCATCTCATTTGAGCATTCGTTTTCGGGGTCAAATTTGAGTAATGAATTCTGAAATAAATTGGGAGTAATTTTGGATTTTTTTCGGAGAGAATCTGTAGAAATTCTGTAGGTTAAAACTGAATAGTGACAGTATGAACGCCTTCATGATGCGTATAGGTTAATTTAATGCCGCTTACTTCGCATATTTTTGAAATAATAGAAAGTCCCAACCCAATCGAATCTTGGTAACCACCTTCCACTTGAAATCGTTTAAATAATTGATCCGTACTCGCATGAATAACGGCACCTGAATTTATAATTTGAATGCCGTTCGCATCTTCCAGTTTTTTTATGCGAAGGTATCCTTTTTCAATGTTGTGAATAACAGCATTTTTGATCATGTTCTTAATGAGGATATACGCCAAATTTTCATTCATATTGAAGCGCAAATCTTCTTTAATATCTTTTCGAATAACTAATTCATCTATCCTGATCTGATCTTCAAATAAATTTAAGGTTTCGTCCAAGATGTCATTGAATGAAATTGTCGCTTTGTCTTGATAATGATTGTAATCGATTTTTGACAGTAAAACAAGCGATTGATTGACGCGTGTCAATCGGTCGAGTTTCGTCATGATCTGACTGATTAATTTAAAATCACTCTTTGTAATTTTTTCGGATTGAATTAAGAGCTCTAACTTACCTCTGATAATTGCAATCGGCGTCATTAATTCATGGCTAACGTTTTCGATATAACGCTTTTGTTCATTGTAATCGGCCTGAATCCTTCCGACTAATTCTGAGAGTTCAATTTGAATATCGGTGATGTTTACAAAATCATATTTTTGGATAATGTGTGATTCTTCGCTTTCATAATTCCCTAATTTAATCTGCTTAATGAACCGACCGAAGGATGTTTTTATGCGGGCTGTATTTATTTTTTCGTAAATCAAAAGTGCGGCTAATTCTAAGATAAAAAAAAGGAGTAAAAGGGCAAAAAACGAATTTCCCTGAAGTTGAAAATAGGGCTGACCTAAAAATAGGAGGAAGGCAAGAATTGCTTGAGAAGCAATAAGAATAAGGATGATTACACCTAAATTATATTTACTCAATTTCACGTTCTGCAAATTTGTAACCGATTCCGTAAATAGTTTGGATATAGTCTAAACCGTCTTTTTCCATTATTTTTTTGCGCAAATTCTTCAGGTGAGAGTAGATAAAATCGTACGAATCTGTTCGATCAATAAAATCTCCCCATATATGCTCGCTGATGGACTGTTTTGTGAGTACCCGATTTTTATTAATGACCAGATAGAGCAATAGTTCGTATTCTTTTTTGGTCAGTTTAATTTTTTTTGAATGCACGGTTACTTCTTGCGAAGCGGTGTCGATAATAATTTCATTAAAACGAACCGCATTGTCTCCTTCATATTTATTTCGCCTTACAACCGATTTTACGCGAGCATTGAGTTCGGAGAGATGAAAAGGTTTTGTCAAATAATCATCAGCGCCGATTTCTAAACCCGCTACTTTCGTTTCAATTGAACTATTCGCAGAGAGTATAATAACGCCAGTGGATTTATTTTTTTGTTTGATTTTCGCCAAAAGATCAATGCCATCTCCATCCGGCAAGTTTAGGTCAAGGATGACACAATCGTAAACAAATTCATTCACTTTTGCGAGCCCATCTTGGTAATTTTTTGCCTTTTCAAGCACATATCCAAACGAGTCGAAATACTTCAACACCGTCCTTAAGATTTCTAAATCGTCCTCAACAATCAGTATTTTCATATCATCAAAAATATACTTAAAAGGTAGGGTTTTTATTTTTCAAAGTGAAAAGATATTTTGGATGGAAAGATAATCAAATAACTTACTAGTCACAAAAATTACCAATTTTTGATACAAGAGATAAAAATGCGATTAGGTATTCGTTTCCACTATTTTCCCTTTCTGACGGATTGCAAAATTCATTAAAATAGTTATTCATCATTAATTGATAACATGCTGTAAACTGCAAGTTGGTTTCGTTTTTCATCCTCTTACTCTTTTTTCTGAACGGATGCCGTATTCAAAATGGAAACCAATTAAAGCACTACTTTTTAGTGATGATTCAGTATGTTGATTAGCAGTTTCGATAGGATCTGATTGTTATAAAATCTCTCTCCAAATGCCTTAAGAAACGAATGCGTCTTTTGAAGTTTCAAATTTACTCCTATGAAATTCTTATCTGCCTGTTTGGTGTTTAAATTCACTGCCGTTTTCTGCAGTTTGGAAATAGCCTGAGATTACTTAAACTGTTAATCCTTTTTTTGAATGATTGTCGTTTTATTTAATGCGAAAATCAAACTCTTTCGCGAGGCCGATTGAAGACTGAATAAAGCTTTAAGAGTATGAATAGAATGTGTTTTGTAAATCAAAAAGCTCTGAATATAAGTAGTTTGTCCCTTTTTTGTTAAATTCAACACAGGATTGTCTGTTTGAGTTAGTCTTGCCCTGCAGCATGAAAAGAATCTAACGCTTTTTATAATTTGTTTGGCCAATTGCCCAATGCAAATATTTGTCGATCAAATAAATAACTTCACATCACTAAAAAATATGTTTGGTCGAAAAACAACAGGGCTGAAATAGCAAGCAGGTGTTTTTAGACTATTTTTGTCCAATTTTTTAAAGTTACTTTCGTGCTTTAAATCTAAATTAAGCTATTTAAGAATAATCTGTATGGTCTTTATGAAACGTCCACGAAAAAACAACAATAACTTCCAACTTTTATTTCTTCTTCTACTTACTTCAAATGTAATCGGAGATCATTTATTTTCACAAACAAAAGGTTTAATTTTCGAACCTGCAACCGGTATTGGAGCATCTATACTTGATCCTAATAGTGATGGTTATGTTTCCATGTCAGTTCTAGGATTCATTGCCAATGATAATATTGAGAGCGAAATTCCATATATACCTTTAATTTTCCCAGGAACGGAGCCAACGAGTGATGTTGAAAATGGACCAAATTGTGGATTTACAGATTTTGTAGATTCAGGAGTTGAAGACCCTACACTCTTTTTTCTGGATGACGCTAATAACTGGTTATTTAGGTTTAGAATGGGATCAGCGATCTCTAACGCAAAAAGTTATAGTGTACTTATAGATACAGATAATCTTTTCGGTAATTCAGGCCCATACGCAGATCCCGACTATACGGAGAGTAACCCAGGATTTGAGATCGAATTAGTGCTTGCCACAAAATTTGGTGTATACGTTTATGATGTTGATGGTATTCCGAATTGTGAACCTGTAATAAGTTATGATGGTACTACAAATTATCAAAAATCAATAGCTCATTCTGAAATATGTGGATCAGCAAATTACTTTCTGGATTTTTATGTAGTATTTGACGATTTAACTGCACAATTTGGTGTCACCCCTGAAACACCAATGCGTTTTGCCATAATAGACAATATGGCTGCAAAAAAATCTACCGTTTGCAATCCAAATTCTGCCTCAGACATTGCTGGTGTTGACGGTTCTTGCGGAAGTTTGGCGAGTTGTTATGAACTTATAATCTTCAATCAAGCTGGATGCGCGCCAGCTGATATAAATGCTGGTTTATGCCAGCCGAAAACGAGTTGTCCGTCAATAAATTCTCCCGTAAACAGTGGAGATACAGAACTGTCAGGCTTTTCTGAAGAAGAGGATGGTACACTCATTAATGTCTATAGAAACGGTATTTTAATTGGCGAGACAACCGTATTTGGCGGTGCTTGGACGCTTTCAGGTTTGGACCCATTGCTCCTGATAGAAGGCGATACGATACAGTCTGACGCTTTAGCTGAAGGGAAAGAAATATCTTTTGATGACTGTAATGTTACTTTTGTTTCCGATTTGCCTTGTTCAGAACCTCCAATAAGTGCTGCTCATTGTGGGAAGAGTATACAAGGTAGTGCTGTAGAGGGAGCTCTTATTAAAATCTATCAGGGAGTTAGTTTA
>JALQVX010000044.1 GCA_023263555.1 Crocinitomix sp. | reverse complement strand
GATTATTAATATGAACATGTCGGCTGAAATAGGTTTGCGTTATAATATTGGTAGTTTTAAAAATCGCACTCGTAAAGTAAAAAGTTAATACTTATGAATGATCTCGTAGGTGATTGCTCCATATCCTAACCCATAAGCTTCGTTTGAATAATAATACGGGGGATTCAATAATTTCCCTTCCTGAGTCGCATTGGTGCTATAATTTTTGAGTGATTGAAGATATTCACCTACTTCGCTTGTGATGACTTCTAACTCAATTTTTAATAGAAGACCATAAAAAGCTTGGTTTAAATTATCGTTATCTAAGGAAAGTTTAACCAAAATACTATCGCCCATGGGAACTCTTGTAACGTTATAAATAGGTAAGGGAAGTTTAAACCAGGCCGTATCTTCTCCCATCCCAGAGAGGTCTGCTGAAGAAAGGGTATAGCGCAAGTATTGCTCCACAGGAGATGTAATGTATAAATCAACGGCTAAAGGGGTGGTAGAGTATGATGCAGAATCAAAAACGTCATACTGGACATTTGGGATTTCAACAGGTTGTGGCATCTGTATTTCGCGAAAATGAGTCAGCCCATCTTTATTAAATTCAATGCGATAATTTTCGCCATACTCACCTTTAAAGGCATGTTGCGATTGATACGTGCCCGGTCCAATTTCTTCAAAGATTTCTGTTCCACTTGGTGTTATTATAGATAGATCAATATTAGACGCATAGGATGGTGTTTGCGAGCCTAGTCGCTGTGTCCAAGTGATTGTAAAGGTGTTTTTCTGAAGTGAATCCGTAAAATGGCCTTCTACCACCAAACGCTGTTGATCAATTGGTGTTAATTCAATGTCTATAATTTCTTTATCACATGAAAAAAGAAAAAACAGCATGAAAATCGAATAGAAGGATTGCTTTTTCATTAAAAATGGAAATTTAAATTAAGGGATAACATAAGTGGAGAATAGTCTATTCCAGCAACGACTAATTGTGCTGGATTAAATTGATCTTGTTGTACAAAAGCAACGGATGGATTATACCGACCGAAAAAATTGGTGATGGTAAAGGATAAATCCCAATTGTCTTTTTGTTTTTGAACGCCTAATTGTCTTCGAAAGGATAAATCAACGCGCCTAAAATTGGGTAATCGTTCTGAATTACGTTGTGATGAATAGAGTGGAAAAGCAGTACCATCTACTACAAATTGACCGTTTGGAAGGGTCACAGCAGTGCCCGAGTGTGCGATAATATTGGTCGTAATTTGCCATTTTTTTGAAAGGTTAAAGAACTGACTGAAGGAAAGATAATGTGGGCGGTCATTGGTGGCAACATAGGGTTCGTTATTATTGATTCCGTCAATTTGTTGACGGGTGCGTGTATAAGCATAGGATATGGAAGCAGAATACCACGTGGTAAATTGATAATTCAACATGCATTCTGCACCAAATACGTTTAATTTTCCCGCCAATAAATTGCTTTCAATATCTGTTGAGGCGGTAAAAATTGGTGATGAATAGTCGAGAATATTGCGCACTTGCTTGCCATATACAATGGCTGAAAATTGGGTATTTCTAATGGTTCTTACCAAGCCAAGTGAAACCTGATAATTTCGTTCGGGTTTTAAATAACTTGTTGATGGTGTCCAAATTTCAATCGGCAAAAAATAGTTCACATAATTGATGATATGTGTATTTTGACTAGTCACCATGGCCGCAAATTGAAGTTCATGATGCTCATCTAACGCAAAGGATCCTACAATGCGAGGATCGATAAAAAAGACAGGATCGTAAAATTTATTCTTTTGATAAATGACTTGACTTAGACTTAAGTCCGAATTTAAATAAGAGGTCGTATCTCCTGTTCCAATATGAAAAGAGTAGGGAATTCTAATTCCTCCTTTAATGCTTAAGCGTGGACTAACTATTTTTTCGATTGCTGCATAAACTCCATTTTCACAGGCTTGTCGTTGGAGAAATAAATTAGCATTACCTCCAAAATTACCGTTATTCGTTCGAAGGTAGGAGGCTGAAATACCATAATTGATTTTTATCGAATTGGAGTAAAAATGGGTCACGTCATAATTCACTTTATCCGTCACTACTTTTTGACCGTAATTGGCGTCTGTTATTCCGTTATAATTGCTAAACCCATACGAAAATTCACTGTGGGTTACGCTTAAATTAGAGAAGGTTTTGGTATTGATGATATGATTCCACCGAAAGCCAGTAGCAACATTTCCCCATTTATAATTAGAGGTGGTATCTGTTAATTCATCTCGTCCAAAATAGCTTGTTAAATAAATGCGGTTATTTGAATTGATTTTGATATTTACTTTTCCGTTGAGGTCATAAAAAGACGGATTCCCTAATTGTTGACTACCCAAAATTGACAATAAAGCCCCCGGGAAAGTTGAAAATCGTCCTGACAGATAAAAGGAAGCTTGTTTTTTTACAATGGGTCCCTCGAGATTTAATCGCCCCATAAAACCACTTATACCGCCTGAAATATGATGCTTGTTTAAATCTCCTTCTTTGGTGATTATTTGTAAAACAGAGGCGCTACGCGTACCGTATTGGAGCGGAATATAATCTTTGTAAAACGAAGCCGATTTGAGCGCGTCTGTATTGATAATGGAATAAAGTCCCAAAAGATGCGTGGGATGATAAATTGGAATTTCGTCTATTAGCACCATATTACTTCCAGTACCTGAACCGCGCACTTGAAAATTAGCTCCTCCGTCATTGGAGGGTTGAACGCCGGGCAATTGTTGCAAATGGCGTAAGATATCTCGCTCACCACTTGCTGCAGGTACTCTGGAAATAGCGAGCGGGGTAATAATCGTTTGATCAATGCGCGATAAATCCACCAAGTCTTCATTTCTATGTTTTAGGCTGTCTGTTTCTACTAGCACGGCTTGCAAGAGCACGGTATCTTCTTGTAATTCGAAATTTAGGACAACGGGTTCTGAAAAAACAGCAGATTGGTTCAGACTTAACATGCCCAGTGAACTGATGCGATAAGTGGCCATACCTTTTGGCAGTTCTATCGCATAATAACCGTATGAATTGGTGATACATCCAACACCATAATCGGGAAAGTAAATGCGCGCACCTACAATTTCTTCACCCGAACTTTTAGCGCGAATATAACCACTGATTACAATTGATTCGGAGGACGCGGTTAATTCGTATACCGTTATTTGGTCGCCAATTGCTTTATAATTTAAGGGTGTATTTAAAAACAAAGCGTCTAAAACTTGGTTGAGCGGTGTCGACTCAAATTTGAGGTTTTTAGCTGTTTTATAGGTTCGTATTTGTTTCGAATTGTAGGAAAAACGAATGCCCGATTCTTTTTCGAGTTGAATCAGGCATTTTTCTATTTCTTGATGATTAAATTTTACGCTGATGGATTGATCCAAAACACCTTGTCCAATTCCTATTGAACTTAGCAAAATGAACAAAACCAATACTAGGTGACGCATGAATGCTTATTTTAATCGGATCACATCTTCGCCGTAGTCGGCTTTTAATTGACAAGATAAGCAAATAAAATCAACGATTTCTTCGATTGGACGGTTGTCAAATTGCCCATGTAAAGTGGGCTCGTCTTTTGTTGTGGTGGTAAGTTCTATTTTTGTCGCATAGTGGGCGTTTAGCAGATTAATCACCTTACTCAGCGGTGTATCGTCGAAATTGAAAATACCTGTTTTCCACGCATTATAATTTGCTTCTACTGCTACTTTTTCGGTTAACCCTGTAGCCGCAGAGGTGGCACTTTCTCCAGCTGTGAGTTGCACTTCTTGTGCTTCGTGACGCAACGCCACTTTTCCGTGATCAACAGAAACTAAGGTTGATTTTTCGTCTGATTTTACATTAAATGCTGTTCCAAGCACTTCAATTTCTCCCATTTTGGTTGTAATTACAAATGGGTGTGCTTCGTCACGGGCGACTTCAAAAAAGGCCTCTCCGTCCAATTTTAAGGAACGGTTGTTTGCGAAATCTTCTTGATATTCTAGCGTCGAATTGGCAGCTAACCAAATTTGAGATCCATCTGCTAATTGAATTTCTTGTGGAACGCTAGCCGTATTCGTAATTGATTCGAAATTGGGTCCACGATTGATGAACCAATAACCAGCTAATCCAACCAATAAAATAGCGCAAGCAGCTGCTACATTGCGGTAAAATTTAAGTTTAATAATTTTTACTTCTTTATGATCAACTAAGCGTGTATCTACTTTTTCCCATGCCGCTTTGCTGTCAAACGTTTTTACTGTTTTTGAATCCAACGGCAATTCGTCGATTGTTTTCCACGCAGTTGCCAATTCGGCATATTCCTCCTCATGCTCGGTTTTCCAAGCCGCTATAAGCGCATTTTCTTCGGCGTTTGTTTCGCCAGAAAAATGTTTCGCCAATATCTCATCCAATTCTTCCATGCTTGCTTTAGTCGTCCTTCGTTTATCTAACCCCTACTCAAAAAATAAAAAAAGTAAAAACGCTAATAATTCTTTATAGTTGGCCAATTTTTCGCGCAAATGTCGAAAAGCTCTCCCCATTTGATTTTCCACTGTTTTAGGCGAAATTTCGAGTTCTTCGGCAATTTCTTTATAACTCAAGCCATCCAATTTACTCATCATAAAAACAGCTCTTGTTTTTTCGGGCAATTCTGAAATCGCCAACATCAAGGTGTCTTTTAAGCGCGTATTTTCAGATTCTTCCTCCTCTTCCCAAATGTCTGTTACATGAAGCGTTTCTTTTTCATGTTTGCGTTTTACAACTTCTTTGCGTTGATAATCAATACATTTGAATTTTACCGCGCGCACTAAATAGTGTTTGGCTTTGGCCTCAATCTCCTCTTTATTCTCATTGTTCCAAAAATTGACAAATACCCCTTGCACAATATCTTCGGCCTCATCATAATCTTTTACGATCGCATACGCGTAGTTACACAGTGAACTGTACGACGACTCGAATAATTGATTATAGGCTTCTTTTGTCATAATTTTGAGTGTCAAAACTAATGAAAATTATGGATGAGATTCAATTTTTTTGAGTTTTTGGGATGAAAGAATGCGGTCAACTTTTAAAGGCCGTGTCGACGTGTCAAACCTTCACAAACTTCTCCGTTTGCACTACTTCCCCCAACATATTAATAACCCGCAAAATATAATTCCCTGCTGCCAATTGTGAAATATCAATATCGTACGTTATATCATTTTCAGTGATTTCCCATTTTTGGACAAGTTCTCCGGCGGCGTTGTAAATTGAAGCGGTGGCATTTTGGAAATTGTCTTGGTGGTGGCAGTAAAATAGATTTGTACTTGCGGGGTTGGGATAAATCCAAAGGACTACAAACGTTTAGTGAACCATTTACGTATCTTTAGTTAAAAGTAGAATTATGCAAACTAAGTTTAGTCTAACTCTTGTGATCGCCATTTTTATTTCTTTGTTTACTTATAGTCAAGATTGGCAAATGTACATAAGTTCCCGCGTATATTTTTATCATTCAAGCGAGACTGGTGATGATTACACGATACGGGCGGATAGTCTCACGATTAGTGATCTTGATTCAGTTTTTTATTTTCATGATAATTTTGTACCTACTGACTCAACAGGTTCTAGGTTATTGTATAACATTAATCATGGCAGCTTATGGGGAGATTCATTAAAGATAAATGGGGACTCTTTGCAATATGGTGATGGTTTACTTTTTCTGAATAATCAAGAAATTGGTAATACTTGGCTTTATAATGAAGCACTCGGGATCGAAATAACCTATACGGGCACAACGGACTCTTTAGTTTTTGATGAACTCGATTCGGTGAGGTATTATAAATTGAGTGATGGCAGTGAAATCATTCAATCGAAAGCTTTTGGCATGCTTAAATTCCCATGTATTTATCAACTGGTGATTTCCTATCAATTAGTTGGCATAGAACATGAAGTTGGCTTAAATTTTAATCATCATAATGAAATTTACGATTTTGAAATAGGTGATCGATTTGTTTATCGTGTAGGTTTTGGGAATTGGATGGATGGAGATACTCATATTTATAATTCTTATCGGTGGATGACTGTAGTAAACAAGTTCGAAATAGATGGTTTAAACTATTATTCAATTTCAACTTATGCGGGGGACTTATACTATGAAATTTATCCAGTTATTTATGAAGATGCCACACTTTATAATTACCCAGGTGAACAGGTCGATTACTGTATAACACCAGATTTATATTACGATTATTGGATGAACGCTATATTACTTGCAGGCGAAAAATACTGGGAAGTGTTAGGTCATAACTATATGACGAGTGAAGAAGGAAAACTTGTTCACCTTGTTGGATCAGACTCAGCAAGTTTTAATCCGTATCATACATTTGGAGGCACCTCATTAACAGGTTCGACTTCTGGACTTTCCTATGAATCTTTTGATGGAGGTGAATTGAATATAAGGATGCAGCCAAATGTTTCTTATGCTACATATGAAGCCGGATTTGGTCTTACTCATTTTGATTGGAGTGGTTTCGAATCACATCTTCGAAAAGATTTGATTGGTGCGATAAAATCAGGCGATACTTTAGGTTATTATTTTGAGCTCGGGCTTCAAGAAACGGTGGTTCAGAATTTTATCATTTATCCTAATCCTTCTGCAAATATCCTCTATTTTGATATTTCTTTGGGCAGCAAGAAAATCTATTCATTAGATGGAAAATGTGTAATGCTGGAAGAACCAATAACGAATGATATGTATATTGAAAGTTTAAGTCCAGGAACTTATATCTTGAGAGGAAGTGATATTTTCGGGAATCTGTTTAGGTCAGAATTCACAAAGTTTTAGCAACAAAATAAATGTAACAAATTATGTAATGGCTAAATATTTGATTTACGAGTTTAATCATGGAATAGGCAGTAAAGAAAAAGGAAACAAGTTATAAAACTTAGATTTTCACAAACCGCAACCATTTAATGGATTTAATTCTCCTTTTAACCCTGTTTTTCAACTCATTGTATTCATACACTACAAAAAAAACGTAAATTTAGTTCCATTGAGTAGGGGTGAACTAAATCACCTTCGACTTAAGCATGAATTTAATCTTTAAATAAAAAAATTATGAAAAAAGGAATGAGCGTTACGGCTGTCATCTGCACCCTTCTCATAGCTGCTTCGTGTGGCAAAGAGAAAAATGATGAAGTTGTACAGGGCTACAAGCCCATTTATGCTACCCAAGATGATTTGACTAAAGTTGATGTTCGTGCTGATGAGCCCCTA
>JALQVX010000010.1 GCA_023263555.1 Crocinitomix sp. | reverse complement strand
GATTATGAAATGACCTTAGCGAGATACGAGGCCTTAAAGAAAAAATTGGAATTGATGAATATAAATCCTTCACAAATCACGGCAGAGAATATGCGTTCGACCATTGCGGTTAATTCGCCAATAAGCGGTTATATCACTGCGGTAAATGCTTCAATGGGGATGTTTTTAAATCCATCCGATCCTGCAGTGACGATTATGAATACGGATCATTTGCATATTGAATTGTCTATTTTCGAGAAAAACCTAAGTCAAATTAAGGTGGGGCAAGAAGTGAATTTTACTATTCAAAATGACCTGAAGCAACACAAAGCAGAGGTGTATTTAATCAACCGTGCAATTGATCCGGAAAGTAGAACGGTGCGCGTGCATTGTCATTTATCAGATGAATCTTTAACGCCAAATTATACCCCTGGGATGTTCGTAGAGGCGTCAATTGTTACAAATGGGTCGACAACCTTAGCTTTGCCTGAAACGGCTGTCGTGAATAGCGAGAACGAGGATTATGTGCTTGTTGAGCTAAATACAGATGCTGAAGGAGAATATCATTATCAAAAAGTTGTAGTAGAAGCGGGACTGCGTCAGAATGGATTTGTTCAAATTTTAAACGCAGCGAGCTTTGCAGAGGGTACACAATTTTTAACAAAAGGAGCTTTTAATTTAATTACTGAATAAATGATGCATATGAAAAAAGTAAAATATTTAGTGGTGGCTTTGGCCTTAGGAGTTCTCGCTAGCTGTGATGAAGGGAGATACGAAACGAAAATCAGTTCGCACGGCGAAAATGAAAGTCACAACGAAGGAATGGATTGTATGATTTGCCATGGAAGTGGGGGAGACGGAGAAGGTTGGTTTTCGGTTGCAGGAACAGTCTATGATAGTTTATTGATAGAAACCTATCCTAACACCACCGTTAAATTATTCACCGGTCCAGCAGGGACAGGCGAGTTAAAATATACGATTGAAGGCGATTCCCGCGGAAATTTCTATACCACAAAAAAGGTAAAATTCGGCAATGGACTCTATCCCGCAATCGAAGGTGGAACGGGTACGCGTTATATGTCAACACCAATAACAGTGGGTAATTGCGCCAGTTGTCATGGAAATACCACCAGTCGATTATGGACAAAGTAAATTGATTTATAAAGAGCCAATGATTGAAGGCGGTTTGAGGAGCTATAAAATAGTGTAACTTACCCCTCAATTAAGGCAGTAGTTAAACAGTTAAATTTAATATTCATTTAAAAACAAACAATCATGAACGGAGCACATTTACATCTCGTTGTTAATCATTTACCAATCGTAGGTGTCATTATCGGAACATTAGTTTTGATAGCAGGTTATTTATCGATTAAAATGCCGGTTAAAGTAACCGCTTTAGGGATCTTTATTTTTTCTGCAATCACAGCTTTGATTGCCAATTTTACAGGAGAGGAAGCGGAGGAAGTGGTTGAAGGTTTGGGCAATATTTCTCATCAACTCATTCACGAACATGAAGAGCAAGCAGAAACCTTTTTAGTGTTGACTGTAATTCTTGGTGTGGTCTCAATCCTAACCTTATTCTTTACAGCAAAGAAAAAGGAATTTGCGCGCTACGGTTTTATATTGGCATTGGTTCTTTCTATTGCGTGTGTTTTCACGGGTAAACAAACTGGCACAAGTGGTGGCGAAATAAGACATACTGAAATTCATGCTGATTTTCAGGCTTCACCCGAAGCAGATGACGACGACGATTAGAAAAGCTGGATCGAATGTAAAAGTTGTGGTTTTTCTTATTTTAGGAAAATATTTTGGACAATCTAAAGAGAGAAAATGGAGTTGTCACGTTTTGAAAAAAAATATTCTGCTCTCCTGTTTTTAAAGTATCAAAATAAATTCTTAAAGATTTTTTCTTCTATTTAACTGTAAGAAAGAAGATTTTGAACTATCGAAACACTTTTAAGTTTGCAAAAACGTTTGACGCCATTCATTTATAACGCCGTAATATC
>JALQVX010000009.1 GCA_023263555.1 Crocinitomix sp. | reverse complement strand
CCTCCATCTACAGGCAAATCAACAACCTCAACCTGATCAAGGCAAGCAGCTACTCGTCTTGCTTGGTCGTTTGTTCCACCATAACAATTGGGCGGTACAATAAATTTGATTGCTTTTCCTTTGTGGTTTTCAAGCGCATTGTCCACTAAGCCCATGAGGATCGCATATTGAATGGATAAGCCACTCGACGCAACCAATGCTTTTGTTGTTGTGCCTGTTATTTCATTAATTGATACGACAACACCGGCTTTATTTGACGTGTCAACCAATGTCTTTTTTGTAACTGGAATTTGTTCGACAAAGGCATGCAAAGCCGTGAAGCAATCCGCAGGTGTCATAGCAATTGACTCTCTTCGGCGCACATGTTGTATTTCTGAAATATAGGATTCATTTTCAGCACTAAGTGTGTCTTGATCCTTCGTTGAAAGATTCACCACCAAGATACTTCCCAACTCTTCCTGAATGTTGAGAAAGAAATCAACCGCATTTGCTTGCTGAAATACAGCATCAAAATTATAGATAGCATCCGCTTCAGTGATTAAAATGGAACTTGCATTTTTGTCAAGGTGAGCTGAAATTTCACTGAGGTCTTGGATAGGGTGCAGGTCGAATTGATAACTGTAGACTTGCTGAATAAGTGCTGCATCAAACGAAGTTGGCAATTCACCGGTATAGAAAATTTGCGTATTTTTTTTCGCAAAAAGATTCTTTCTCAAAATGGCCAAAATAGGCATTGTGCGTGAAGAAAAGCTGATCACATTAGCTGCTTCTAATTGATATTGCTGCGCAATTCCCCATTCAAGCACGCAGGATAAGGGATGACCTAAACGAATATAATCATAAGCCGTCGGTAAGGCGTTGAGGGCATCCGCAGTAGAATTGTTGGCATGAAACAAGGCCTCGAATTGATCTAAAAATTCTGTTTTAGCTAATTTTTCTTCATAAATATCCAATCTATGCGTTGTGATATTTAACCAACCACTCGGTTTATTTTCAATCACATTCTTAATATAGTTCAGCATTTTCATATCCTTCATAATTCGATCTTGTTCTACGTTCATTCAATTCGGTTACTTTTCAAGTGTCAAACGGACATCTTAAATTCCGAACCAAATCAGGGCGTAAAGTTAGCATTTTTAGTCGACCTTTTGCATGAAAAGCCCTTCTCTTCTTGACAGAAAAAGGGATAAATAGTGCAATAAAAATGAGCCTCGACAGGTCAGTAGAGTAGACTTTGTTTTTATTGATTTGAAAAGAAGAAATCCCTTGATGATTTCAAAAAGGAGAACTCAATCGCTTTCCAAAATCCTTCCAATTCATCTTTGCCTGTGAAATCAATCCGCTTAATTTACTTGAATTCAATAGAATTGACCGTACAGATTATGAAACACCTAAATCATCTACAAATCGCGCTGATGCGGTGATGTCTTTTCGGGGAGCACCGACAATATCATGCGTGATCGCGGCAATTAAAGAAAATACTGTGTCTTTTGATAAGCCATATTCTTTGCTCAATTTATCCACATTTTTATAGATGATGCCTTCCAATAAATCAAGAACGGTATCCGATTCAACGGTGAAGATAAATAAAAATCGATCCTGCGTAAAGACCTTAGGAATCGCTAATTTTAGTTCTGTTTCTAATTGGGGCCAAAGTGTTTTATACTGTGCTTGTGTTGCAAAATTAGAAAGAAAGGCATGGGGTGTAAATTGATCAGATGCGATATTCAGGTGTGTGCAGAAAAATTTACGGAGTCGGAAGAATAAAATTTGAGTCAGACAAACTTTCTGTGTTGTATGTTCTACTTTATGCCAAACATGGTCCACTAAATCGCCAACTGTGCGCATTTTTTCAGCCGCTCTTCCTTCAATCTCAATTCCGAAACATTGCTCAGTATCCATGATGATTTGTACACTATCTAGTCCCATAGTACGTGTAAAAAGAGGTGAGTATTCCGTTAGTTCCCTTCAATTACCCTCGCGATACGAAAGTAGGAATTTATTGAATTGGGATTAGACAAATGACAAAAAGTGATTCCAATTCTGTTTAGGGACGGATAGATTTAGTATATTTCATAACTAAATAATCTCCTTTTTAAATGAAACGATTCCTTTCATATATCGCGCTGACGGTGTTGCTGTGTAATGTGGTGCAAGGATGTGTGATTGAGAAAAGGCGATATTTAAGAGGTTATCATGTTACCACAGACATACGAACTAACTTTTTTTCGAATCAAAACGCAACTGAAAAAGATAAAAATGAGCAGGTTGCGGAGCAGGATTTGGAGATTGAAACGGTTGTTGATCTTCCGCTAATCGACACCATCAGTGATAAGAGTCTTGGTGCTTCACCCATAGCAAGTCAATTACCCGTTGAAATGAGACCCGCGAATAAATTAGAAAACGGTATAATACAAAGGAGCAGGGAACCGATTTCAACAGTAATCCGCACCATGTTGCAAGCTACCCCTGTTCACTACAAAGCAGGAGTAGATGAGGAGCCTGAAAGCGAAAAACGCTGGTTTCCCACATTAATAGGTATCCTTTTAGGCGTTTTACTCGCTCTCGTTGCACTGCCGTTTTTGTTCATACTTTTGTGTATTCTTTTAGATGGAGATCTAGACGATTCCTTTCAATTCATTGAAAAAGCTGCGGATGGTTCTTTAAAAAAAGGATTTAAGCGCGCCGACAATGGTGTCACGCGTGTTGGATTAACGGTCCTCTGGATTGCTTCAATCATTATCGTTTTAACCTTGGCTGTAATCGGTTTATATCTTTCACTCGGTTTGTTGGGCGCTATTTTGGCGATTATTATTTTAATCATATTGTTCTTCTTACTCGTGAAACTGATGGAAGGATTTTTAGCCTTTATTTTACCCGATTATTAGGGAATTCTTGTGAAAATTAATCTAAATCCTATTGTAAAGGAGTACTGTTTTTGCGAATCGTGTTGAATATTTTGGTATAAATTTAATCCGCATTTTTCGATCACGAAATAGATCGATTTTTTAACCATTGATTCCTGCTCAATTGATAACAAGAACACATTTCTAATTCGGGAAAGGCTTGAAGTTGAGGATGTTTAAAAACGACTTGTTTTTCCATTCCACTATTTTTCATAACCCGTTCTGAATGTACATTTTTTAGTGGGCAAATTGATATGATTTGCTCCAGTTTGAGCGTTTCAAATGCAAATTCAAGACATCTTTTCGCGCCTTCTGTTGCATAACCTTTGCCCCATGCACTTTTTTTTAAACGCCAACCAATGTCGGTTGCGGGTGTGAATGCAGCTTTAAAATCTTTGAAGCCCAGTCCAATGAAGCCGATAAATTCACCCGTTTCAAGAATCGCTGTAGCGAAGTAGGTATACCCAGTTTTTTCATGCTGATGTTTGAGTCGTTCAATAAAAGCTTTGGTTTCTTCGCGTGTTAAAAGACCGGGGAAATGTTCCATTACGGCAGGGTCTGCATTGAGCTTTGCAAATTCATTCAGGTCGTCATTGGTCCAATTGCGAAACCCCAACCTGGTCGATTGAAAGAGGTATTCATGTTGCACGGTATGTTCGTTTTTTAGCGAGATGTAGCGTCAAGGTTTTACTGCACAAATACAGTGTCTCGTATTTCATTCTTCCCAAAATTAAGGACATATATGCCTGCGATATCCGCATGAAAAGAATAGGTGGCATTTTTAGTTGTGGCAACCATTTAGCTTAACCCATCAGGATACGAACCGCTAAGTACGTGACCCGTACGCTTAGTGGTGTGAGAGGCGCACCGTGGGCATTACTGCTCACGGCCGTCTACTCGATTGTAAGGCGTTTTTCTTTTAAAAGTCAGCGTCCGTAATAACTAAAACGTATTCGTGACTTGCTACTGCCCTTTGGTCATCAACGTCCGAAGTCCAATTGGATAATAATTTGTAATCTTTTGTCAAAGTGTCTCCTGTGGCATTTGTAATTAACAAGTCATTTCCAAACATAGAAGTTGGTTCAAAATAATCAGTTTCCTTGCCGCGCTTGCTCCAAGCTGCAACATCTTTTTTTTCGCTCGGGTTAATCATTTTGTCGATTTGGCTTGAGGCGATAATGTTCTCACCGTCAACTGATATAATACTTGAGGATTGGTTGTCGATATAGTAATCAACGTAAGTTTCCTTTTCACAAGAACTTAAGAAAATTACTGTCAGAAATAGAAATGATAATTGTTTCATATTATTTGCTTGATTATTTTGGAGTTTAACGTCATTAATCGCAGTTTATTTTAATGCCTTACAACGGTTTGCAAATAGGCAAAGGCGCCTTGTCAAATATAAGCGTTTAGGCGCTTTTGCTTATTTGGTGTTATGTACATTTTTTAACCGGCTTTTGTGACTTGAAAAAATTTTTGAAGGTTAACATCACAGTCATGAAATATTGTACTAAAATCTTTTCTATATCCTGATTTACCATTTAATCTGTTACGTGTTTGAGCGCCAGCCGCTTGAATTATAAAATCAGCAACTTCTAAACCGTTAAGAATTCCTTTATTTGCGACTAGGTTTTGTACTTGTACTTTCGATCCAAGATTTACGAAGTCAACTTCACGAAAG
>JALQVX010000331.1 GCA_023263555.1 Crocinitomix sp. | reverse complement strand
TAGGATCCAGTTAGAGCACCACTTCTTCTAAATTGCGGTGAGATATAAAAAGTAGCATTTGCAAATAAACCGGCAGAATAACCGGCAGAAGAAGTCATACTCGTTCCAGCTTCTGCACCCACATTAAAATTCGTTCGAGTTGTTGGATAAAAACCGAGTGTATAGCGAGTCGAAGCAAATGCACCAAGTTCTCCAGGAGCAATAGGCATATTGGGATAGTAAACATACGAAACATTCGCTAATACTTCTAATTCATGCTGAACCTTATAGGAAGTAGGAATATGCATACTACCACGATAAAATAAAGAGGTTATCGCATCACTTGAATTAGTGATCCCAGTAAATTGGGTTCTTTGACGCGACCAATCAACCGTTTCGGCTAAACCAAACTCATGTCTAAATCCACTAAAACGCGCAAAACTTTGCGCATATAGATAAGCATCTGCGAGATAGGAAAAATAAGCCATATCAAAATCCGACACATGTCCCAATCGCTGCATAGTTCTATCTAAGGCCTCAAATTGTTCAATACGTCTCAAACGAAAATCATAAAAACGGACATTATTAATACGTGTAATTTCATCACTCAAAATAGTTAATTCTTCAACACTATAAAACTCATTAATGCGTCTCCCTTTCATTAGTGAACGTTGAATATCCATTGCATTTCTTGCGTACTGAACAGGTTCCAGTCTGCCAAACCCTGCCGAAACCGCTGCTGAACTAAAGACATTGTTTCTTTCAAAATCAAAGTTTTTATCTATTCGATTAAGACGATACTGATAATACACTGCGCCATGCACTCCTACAAAAAAATTAGGTCGTACGTAAAAGTAATTCTGTGATGAAAAATCCAATTGCACCCTAAGGTTAAACACATCAGCACCTGATGGATTTCCTCCAATAATATGATCAGAAACTCCAGTCGTTAAATAACCTTGGTATCGCTGAGTATTTGAATATTGTGTATATGATAAAGAAGTTAAATTAGAATAGCCATAAGTAGGTTCTGCCATAGGAGGGGCCATACTTCTCCCATCTCCATATAAGCGCACATCAAAACGCTTTTGTTTAAAATCGGGCGCTTTATAATTTCGAAGAAAGTTTTTATTCATGTCATTTGAGAATTGTCCGAAAGACAAATTCCCTATAGATAAGGAACAGTAAAGGGTTAAGAGGGTTAATTTCATCATTTACAATCGTTTTAGACTCACTTATATTAACAATTCTATGACAATATCCGTGCCTAAAAAAAGCGGTATAACAGGTTCTTTTTGATTTCAACTTTATATTTTTTTTTTAATTTTCGAGCATGAGTGATTCATTCCAAGCAAAACTTCTACACGACGATACTTCCACATTGATGTGGTATTGGCATATTCAGTTACCGCAAGAACTCATAGCCAGCTATGAAAAGACAGATAAGCGTATTTGCTGCTCTATTAATGGCAATAAAGCGTATCATGCAGCACTCATGCCAGATGGAAACGGAAACTACTCCATCCTCTTCAACGCAGCACGTCGTAAACAATATAAGATAGAAATTGGCGACATTGTGGATGTTGTAATAGAGCAAGATAACAGCGAATACGGCGTGGAAGTTCCTGAAGTCTTTTATTCTATTTGTGAAGCTGATCCGGAAGGAAATGAAGTTTTTCATTCTCTCACAAAAGGCAAACAGCGCACCTTATTACACATGCTCGGCAAAGTAAAAAGTGAGGCTAAACAAGTCGAAAAATGGCTGACCTTATTTGACTATTTGAAATCAGTGAATGGGAAATTGGATTTTAAAGAATTGAACGAAGCCTTTAAAAACAGTCGATTTAAACGCTAATTAAGCCCTCCAATCTTTCAACTTGGCTTGAATACCATAGATCAAATCAGTTGTATGAATGAGTTGAATGGTATCATCTAATTCGTTAATCGCCTTAACTTGATGACTAGGGATATAGGTTGTTTCAAAATGATTGATTTGTGAATAAACAAGCTGAACATCCTCTTCTACCCAATTCCGTTTTTTTAAGTAGCTAAAAATATGTTCGATTAGATTGCTATCACTCATATCAGCCGGTTTTTTATCGTAAAAGAACCCTACTAATAATACTGTTTGATCGGGATTCATTTGTCGCTCTAATTGATACGTAATGTCACTCAACCTGTGGATATAGGGATCATCCAAAACACGAACGTAAGATAATTTTTGCTTTAATTTGCGGTCAATTATCAAATGAAAATGAGAATAATTGACTTTGCGGTGCTCGAGCTCTATTCGTTTATCTTCAAATTCAATCCTTTCCAACGCGCTCGTAGAGGTTAAATACAACTCCTTCGTAATATACGTTTGTCCATTCGTTGAATAAAGCTCCCAGTGACCGTCTTTCTTCGCAGCACCAATCACCTTTTGCCCTAATTCCATCTTAATCTCTCGTTCGTGTAATGCGTTTATAATTGCCGCTTGAATTTCACGAGCTCCTCCTTTAGGGTAAAGGTATTTTTTCGGTACAATAGGCACACGAGCAGAAGGATTTTTAAAGAGAAATTGCATCAGTGATTTGAACCTCAATCGCAAACTATCACTCGCGATCTTCTTCAAGGTTAAGGCCGCATTTTTATAATCATATGTTAACTTCTGATTACCTTTGATAAAAAAAGGTTGTGGATTCAGCGCAATCAACTCTAAATTCAAAAAAGTACCCAAAAATTGATAGGCTTTTTTATTGTACGACCAAATATGACAACCTACCTCTAAATGGCCGAACTCCCCTACCTCAATTGCTACCCATGCTCCACCTACCTGCGTTTTTTCATCTATGAGTAAAACGTCTCCGTTACTTTGCATCTGCTTATGAATCGCATCAATAGCCGTTATTGGTCCTGTTCCAATATAAACGTAATCATATTTTTGCTGCGCGTTCATCTCAACCTAAAAGCGAATAAATCAGAAGAAACCAGTTCTTTTTACTACATTTAACGCAGGAATTTAGAACGGACTCTCTTCAAGTTTTAGGCAAAAATAAAGGTTTAAATAATTGACAAGAACATAAAACTCAAATTAATTCAAAAAAAGCTCATCTTGATGCTTATATTTGTAACGATTAAGCAAACTAACAATAAACCAACATCATGAGACTTGCACAAATAGCACGAAAAGTCGGAATGACCCCTCAAGAAGTCAGACGTTTTCTAGAAAAAGAATTCGAACTCAATATCGGCAACGAACCCAATTATAAACTTGATGATAGTCAAGTTGATGCTGTGTTATCTGAATTTCCCATTCCCGAAGTAATTGAAGAACCTGTTAAAACGATTACAAAAGCAACGGAAATTTCGCAAGCCATTACTATTGAAGAAGAGGAAATTAGTGTTACGGCGTTCGGACAAGAGGTAATATCAACCGAAGAGGAAAGAATTGAAGAAACATTAGCTGAAGAATCACTTTCAACTCCAATTGAAGAGCCCTTATTAGAAACTGTTGAAGAGAATATTGAAGCAGAAGCGGTCTCAGAAGCGAGCGAAGAAAAGGCTGAAGAGATGGTTCACGAATCAATCACTCCTTCAAGAGAAGCGAATGTTGTTGAAATTGATTATGATCGAGAAGAAGTAGAAAATACTGAGAATCAAAATTTTCAAGAAGTAGCGGTTGATCCAAACGCAGAACTAATTAAAGCGCCTACTGTAAAATTAGATGGTTTAAAAATATTAGGTAAAATCGAATTGCCTTCAACCAAAAAAGTGGATGAAGAAGAGAGCGAAGAAGACTTGGTAGAGAAAGAGTCGGATGTAATTGCGGAGTTAGATGCGGCTATGCAATCGCAAGTTCAGGATATTAAACCGAGTGAGGTTGTCAAACCAAGAACACCAAAAAAAATCGTTCACACAAACGACAATATAGACGAATCGGAAGAGTTTTCCATTTACAAAGACAAGAGAGGAAACTATCGTTTTACCCTTGAACAACGTGCCAACCGTGCAAAATCATTAGCAGAAGCACAAGAACGCAAGAAATTAGAAATTGAAAAGGAAAAAAAGAGACGTCATTACGAAAAAATTGCAGCGCAACGCAAGGAATCTTTAAATAGCAGTTCCTCGAAAAAAGAAAAATCTAAAAAGGTTGTTGCGCGTGAGCAAAAAAAGCAACTCCAACAAAAACCAAAGCCGACTAGCCTGTGGGGAAAGTTTGTTCATTGGCTAAATGACTAAATAACAAATAGACCCTTCTTTTCATTGAAGGTAGACTTCGTTTCCTTGTATCATTCTTTACTTTCGTTGAAATAGCGAGACAATCTTATTCAAGTATAGATCAATTCTTACCTGAATTATTAATTTTGTCTCACCATTATTTAACAAAATGAAACTTAGACACATCATTATCCTTGTCGTTTTTTTAATCTTCAACTTTGTTGTGATTATTTCGCTCAACCTTTCAGGAGGCAAACCTGCTGAGGAAGAAGCTGAAAAAGTGCTATTCGTGCCCACCCTTAGAGGCGCGATTGTTGAGAATAAGACCGAAGTACTGAATACAGGAGGATATGGAACCGTATCATCATTTAACGCTTTCGATTTGGCTTGCGAAGTTCAAGGCAAATTATCCGAAGGTAAATTTGCGTTAAAACCCGGAACGAAATTTCGCAAAGGTGATTTATTGTTCCGCATTAGTGATACAGATGCTCGTTACAACCTTCGTGCGCGCAAGAGCGGTTTCATTACTATTATTGCCAATCTCCTACCCGATATCAAAATCGATTTTCCGGAAGAATTTACAAAATGGAATACCTATATAGATGCCATTAAATTAAACGAAGATCTACCTCAGTTACCGTCTTGGAAATCGTCAAAAGAAAAGATATTCTTGTCTACACGAAATGTATTGACAGAGTATTTCAGTATCAAAAGTTTAGAAGAGCAACTGAATAAGTATGCGGTGTTTGCACCATTTAACGGCGTTATCACAGATGTTTATTTAAGTAATTACTCTGTTGTCAATCCGGGAACGCGAATTATGCGTATTGTTGAAACGGACAATTTTGAAATCCCAGTCTCTATCGCTGCCGATCAATTGGACAACCTAAAAATTGGAGCAACCGCCTCTATCTTCTCCACGAGTGGAACCTTAAAAGGGTCGGGTATTGTCGTCCGTATTTCAGAAGTTATCAATAAAAGTACGCAAGCCATAGATGTTTATGTGAAACCTAAAAGTTTGGAAGGCTATTCATTTATAGAAGGTGAATATGTGCATGTCAAAATAGACGAGGAAAATGAGCAATCCGGCTTTAGAGTTCCGAAAATTGCTGTTTTTGACCAAAACGTTTACACCTATTCGAAAAAAGATTCTTCGCTTTCCATCCATCCTATTCAGGTTATTGATGCAGATGCAGACGGCGTATTTGTTAAAGGTCTTGAAGATAAGACGGTCGTTATTACACAGCAAGTATTGAATTATACAGATACATCTAAATACCAGATTTTGATCAAATAAGCCATGAGAAATCTTGTAAAATTCTTTATCAAAAAGCCCATTTGGGCTAATGCAGCTATCCTCATTACAGTTTTGTTTGGATCCTATAGCTTGATGACCATGAACCGTTCGTTCTTTCCAGAATTGGATCCGAAAATGGTTATGGTAAACGTAAGCTATCCAGGGGCTTCTCCTGAAGAGATGGAAGAAGGCGTCACCATTAAGATTGAGCAAGCTTTGCGCGGAATTGATGGTGTGGAGCAAATCAATTCGACCTCCTCTGAAAATATCGCCACAATTCGTGTTACAGGTTACGAAAATGCAGACATGGACGAAGTCTTTAAAGACGTTGAAAATGCCGTGAGTAGTATCAACTCCTTTCCGCAAGGGGCGGAAAAACCAATTGTTACGCGATTGAAATCAAATCCTATGTCCGAAATGGTTGCAACCCTTGGTTTAAAGGGGAGTAAAGATTTATGGATCTTAAAAAAGGAAGGGGATAAAATTGAAAATGACCTCTATGCCAGTGGATTGATTTCTATCATTAACCTCCGTGGCTTTCCAGAACCTGAAATCGTTATTGATGTCAATGAAACAGATTTGTTGAAATACGGTATCTTGATTGACGAAATTTCCTTGGCTGTTCAACGCAACAATCAAGATTTAACGGGAGGTATACTTAGAAATAGCAAAGAGGAATTAATTATTCGCTCGCGCCAACGATCTACTGATCCTGAAGAGATTGAGGAAATTGTCCTGCGAACAACTGCCGCTGGGCAAAAAATAACGATTGGTGATGTCGCTAATGTGCGTTTCGACTTTTCGGAAAATTCATTAGAAGTATTCGCTGAAGGTTTACCTGCCGTCTCTATTGACGTGAAGAAAACACCAGATCAAGATTTAGCGGCAATCACTGATTTTGTAAAAGATTATATTGAAGATTACAACGATCCTAAACGGGCGAATCCAGCTTATTTAACCTTAGAATATGAATTTGCGGCTTCACTCCAAGATCGAATCAACTTATTGACTTCTAATGGTTTTGTAGGATTACTTCTCGTTTTACTTATGCTTGGTCTTTTCCTAAGTACGCGCCTTTCTTTATGGGTTGCTTTCGGCATTCCATTCTCCTTTTTAGGCATGTTCATAATCGCGAATATGATCGGCTTAACAATCAATATGATCTCCTTATTTGGAATGATCCTCGTAGTGGGTATTTTGGTGGATGATGGTATTGTAATTGCCGAGAATATATACGTTCATTTCGAAAGAGGCAAAAGTCCTTTCAAAGCAGCCCTGGATGGAACAATGGAAGTAATGCCTTCTGTTTTTACCTCTGTGCTTACAACGATTGCTGCCTTCTCTATTCTTCTCTTTGTCGAAAAGATGGAAATGATGCGCGAAATGCCAATTGTTGTAATTGTTGCCTTAGGCTTTTCATTGTTGGAAGCCTTTATCATTCTGCCTGTCCATTTGGCCAGCGCAAAAATTCTTTCGAAGCCTGAGCCGGGTTCTACCCGACATAAAGTAAGAGGGAAAATCACACAAGCTACTGAATATTTGCGTCTTAAAATATTTGCAGAGGTGCTCGAATTTATCATGGGGCGTTACAGAGCATATGTATTGTTGCCCTTATTCTTCACTTTTGCTGTTATCATTTTCAGCATCAACGGTTTAATTGGATTTACATTCTTCCCAGAAATTAAGCCGGATCGTGTCTTATTAGAGATCGCCTTTGAACAGGGTACGGGCAAAGAAATCACAAAGGATTGGTTGCTCAAAGCAGAAAAAATGATTATGGATGCGAATTTAGAATTAGCTGCGGCGACAGGTGACACGCTACTTTCTGAATATTCAATCATGTTGGGGACTACACAGAGTATTGGCGAATCTGGATTTCATGCTGGTTCAATTACCATGGTGATTGACGGTGAAGGTAAGAAAACACCTGTTGATTCATTAAATGCTTTGATTTTACGTAAGGTGAACACGATTGAAAACACGAAATTGGCTGAAAACTTTTACTTAGGTGGTAATATTAACACCTTTGGTAAACCAATTGAGTTTTCAATTTCGGGAAGTGATGATGATCAAATCTCCCAAGCAAAGGAGCGTTTCAAAAAATACATTAAAAACATTCCACTTGTGAGTAATGTAAAGGACAATGAACCTCTTGGACGAAAAGAAATTGACATCAAATTAAAGCCTGAAGCCGACTTTTACGGTTTAGGAATTTTCGAAGTAACGAAACAAATTCGTCAAGGTGTTTTTGGGCAAGAATCACAACGGGTTATTGTTGGAACAGATGAAGTGAAGATTTGGGTGCGCTATGTTAAGGAGGATCGTCAAGATGAAGCAGATTTGAACAATATGCGGATTAAAACGGCGGATGGAAAACAAATCCTTCTCTCTGAACTCATTACTTATGACATTAAACGTGGACCGGTAAGTTTAAAAAGACGTGACGGAAGAAGAGAAATTATTGTAGATGGTAGTGTTGATGATCCCAATCAAGTGGGTGATGTCAACGCCATAATTGTCAATGACATTATTCCAAAAGTAATTGCTGAATTCCCCGCTGTTGACATTATTCAGCGTGGCCAAGGTGAACGGAGTCAAAAGGCATTGGCTTCTATGCAGCTCAACGTTGGAATTTTATTTATTGTCATGATTATCATCATGTCCTTGAATTTTGAATCAGTTTGGCAAGGACTGTTGATTCTTTTGGTAATTCCGGCGGGTGTTGCCGGTGGAATTTTAGGGCATTCAATCGTCGGTTTACCAGTTTCAATTTTAAGTGCGTTTGGTATGATTGCCCTCATTGGAATTTTGATTAATGATTCGATTGTATTTTTAGATACCTAT
>JALQVX010000295.1 GCA_023263555.1 Crocinitomix sp. | reverse complement strand
TTTTGCTCACATCAATAGGTTGGACACAGCTTTCTGATTATTGTGAAGCTAAATGGTAAATATAGCATTGTAAATCAAGGCGGTTCAGTACTCATTCCGTTTAATATGATTCAATTGAATTGTCATCATCTTATGCCGATTTCCACAGCTATTTATTGGAGAAAAATGCAAAAACAAAACTAATGGACGGTAAAGATCCTAAACTGAATGGTGAATAGAAGGGGGCTAATTTAAGGCTGAATCTTCAATTTAACATCTCACTTAACGCGAAACGTCTTCTTCGGAAAAAGGACAGCTAGCGAATAGCCAACGGTAATAATACTCGCATAGACAATCATCATTCCATTTAAATCAAGCACACCTAGGTACAGAATAAAAAGACCGTAACCTAAAAATAAGGCTTCGAAGAATCTTAGGCTCAATTCTTTCTTAAAATCATATCCCGTCTTAACCTTCTTTACGAGTTCTTTAGACTCACCAAACTTAGGTGTTCGAACAAAGTCAGATTGCTTTTTAAGGTATCCTTCCAAAACACCAATAACCATGTATAAAGCAATGCCACTTGTCATGGCAAAAAAGAAAAAAATCGAAGGTATGAACCAAACTATATTTTGGGCTTTATGCCGCTGGCCAAGCAAATTCCCTACAAAAAAGATGAAAATCAATAAACTGGATGTGATTACTCCAATAGAAGCGAGTTGATTATGGTAAGGCACCGTAATCAACTTATTTTGCATGATCAAATAAATGATTGGACTGAATAAGACTAGCGGAATAATTAGGAGATAAACCGAACTATTCAGCAAATGAAAAGAGCCCAATATCTTTGCCTTTAAGGGAACGTTACTATGCCAAAGTAATCCCCAGTTTTTACGCACACATTCAGCCGTACCTTTTGACCATCTGTGTTGCTGCGTTCTGTATGCTTCGAATGTAACAGGCAGTTCAGCTGGTGATCCAACGTCAAACAAATATTCAAACCGCCATTTTTTAATTTGTGCGCGATAACTTAAATCTAAATCTTCGGTTAACGTATCTGCCTGCCAACCTCCGGCATCATCTATACAAACCCGTCTCCAAACACCAGCCGTTCCATTAAAATTAATAAATCCATGTGCCGAAGAGCGTCCTAATTGTTCAATGCTAAAGTGGGTATTTAGCATAATTGCTTGAGCTCTTGTAAGTAATGAATAAGGTTCATTTAGATGCAACCATTTCGTCTGAACAACACCGACCGAATCATCCTCAAAATAAGGCACAACTTTTCGTAAAAAATCGGGATCAATTACAAAATCCGCATCAAAAATCGCTACAAATTCACCTTTCGCATCTTTTAATCCATAAGCTAAAGCACCTGCCTTAAAACCAAATCTATCCGAACGTCTAACATGTTTAAAGACATGCCCAGCACCTTGATTTTGAATGAAATCACGAATAATTTCTGTCGTTTCATCTGTTGAATCATCCAAGATTTGGATTTCTAATTTGTCGTTTGGGTAATTGAGTTTAGCTGCCGATTCTAATAGACGAAGTATGACATATTTTTCATTATAAACTGGAAGTTGTACAGTAATGATTGGCAGTGGCTTGTTGGAGTCAATGAATTTCTTTGGTTTCTTATTACGCATCAATGCGGACACCAACAGATATAATTCGTGCATAACAAAAATAAGCAACAAGGTGTTCAAACCGAACCAACTAATAAAGAGGATATTATTCATAATCACTCGATTTAAACATAAATAGTGGCAAAATTAAGAGATCTAAGACCAATGCCAATAGAATACCAATTACAAAAAGAAGGGCAAAGGGACTCAGCCAAGAATAACTCGAAAAACCAAACGCTAAAAAACCAGCTGCTAACACAATACTCGTTACCACAATTGGAAAATAGCTCAATTCAGATCGTTTCGTCACTCGGTTTAAAATTAAATAAATTGAATCATCCACACAAAGTCCTGCTAAAATCGTCAGCAAAAATAACGATTGAGGATTAATATTTAGTCCAAATAAAGGCATTAAATACACAACCCCTAAAATCGGCAACATATTTACGGCAAATACTATTCCGCCCTGCACTAACGATTTTAAATAAAACATGAGGATTATACTGGAAACAAACGTTCCTAATAACCAAGCGAAAATGAGGTTTTTCGAAAAATGATAGACCCCGTGATCGGACAAATAGGAAATACCTGTCAGCTCCAATTGTAATGATTGATATTTTGAATCGAGGAGAAGGTTTTTAACCTTGGAATAGCGTGTCAAACTTTCAGCTAAACCCAAATCATCTATCCCGACTAAAATACGACCGGTAAGTGACTTCGGAGCGATAACTTGGTCGCCCCCCAATAAAGCATAATTTTCAGAAAGTGCTCTTGCTGTTTCTTCAGAAATGACTGGGGGTAATTTAAAGGCTGCGGGATGGCCGTTAACTAAATAACGATTGTACCGTTTCACAATTATGACAGGACGTACGGTATAACGTGCTTCAACGATTTCGTCAATTTCTAACTCTAATTCTTCTATTAATTTAAGTGTTTGAAGACGCCAAATAGAAGCTGAATCGGGGTAGCTTATTGCTATTTCGATTGATTTTGAACCATAAAATTCATTGGTTAATACCTCTCTATGATGATTCAGATCTGTGCTTGATGTAT